>JAEMPM010000009.1 GCA_022759285.1 Thermocrinis sp. | reverse complement strand
GAAGGGCCACATTCCTTGCCACCACATCCATACTATCACAGGATACACCGCCGATGGTCCATTCTTTTAGCTCACCTTCTCTGTCCAGGTAAAAGGCATACCTTATACCTCCCAAAGCTTCTGCAAGACCGTTGAACACACCCGTGTCTATGTAAAGCCATAGATCCTCTCCTCTCTTTGCCTTCCCTATGATCCTGCATACCATGATACCCTGGTCTCCTACTATGCCCCTGCCAGGTTCCATTTGGAGCTCATATGGCAGTATAGGGAAAAACTTCTGAAGTAGCCCTTTTACATAGTATGCTATATCCTCTATGCTTAGGGCTTCGTAGCTGTATCTGACTGGTATTCCTCCACCAATGTTTAACATCTGGAGTCTTAGACCTCTCTCCTTTGCCTTTTCCCAAAGCTCCGCTGCTGTTTTTATGCCTATAAACCAGTTTCTAAAGTTGTTGCACTGAGAGCCTACATGAAAGGTTATGCCGTAAGGTATTAGCCTTTTTTCTCTTGCGTATTCCAAAATATCCAAGGCGGTATCTAAGTCCACGCCAAACTTTTTGGAAAGAGGCCAGTCGCTTCCTTCGTTGGGCACAACAATTCTAACATACACCTTTGCCCTGCTTGCTAAGGCTGATACCTTATCCACCTCTGTAAAGGAATCTACCGCAAACCGATCTACTCCCTTTTTGTAAGCGTACTCTATAAACTCGGGAGGTTTAACCGGATTGCTTGATATAATCCTGTTTGGGCTTACACCTACACTAAGCACCTTGTTTAGCTCTTCCGTGGAAGCCACTTCAAACCCTGCCCCAAGCTCAGCAAGTGCTCTTATGATTCTTTCATGATCATTGGCCTTTACCGCGTAATACACGTTGAAGTTAGGAAAGTGATACTTAAGTTCTATGTATCTCCCTTTTATTCCCTCCAGGTCCATAAGCAGAAGAGGAGTTTTTTCAGGCTTTAGGTAAGGTATAAGGTAATCCTTTCCTTCAATGAAAGAAAGAAAGCTCTTCTTTGCAAATTCAAATTGCACGCTCCTGTGGTCTAAAAGAGTGTCCGCCATAATGAACAAAAATATAACTTCATACTAGTTCCTTGTGTATGCCTTCTGTGTATATTCTCTCTATCACCTTTCTTGCTATAGGCGCAGCTACAGACCCTCCAGATCCTCCATGCTCTACCAAAACACCTACCACAAAGAGGGGATTTCTGTATGGAGCAAAGCAAACGAACCAGGCGTGGTCTCTGAGTTTGTAGGGAAGGTTCTTTCTTCTTGCGCTTACAGAAGATACCTGGGCGGTGCCTGTCTTTCCGGCAATCTCTGCAATAGGAGAGTTAGCCATAGTGCCCGTTCCAGATCTGACCACATCCCTCATAGCCTCCTTAACAAGGGCAAAGTGTTCAAGGGGTGCTTTTATAACCTTATAGACACTCTTTTTATTTCTCCAAACTACCCGTCCTTCTGGGTCTCTAATTTCTTTGACCAGGAAAGGTTTGTAAATAACTCCATTGTTTGCTATACCCATCACCATAAGACACTGTTGAAGGAGGGTTGCCTTTAGGTATCCTTGACCTATGGACATATTGATTGTATCTCCCCCATACCATGCTTCCTTTTTGACCTTTCTTTTCCACTCAGGATTGGGTACTATACCTCGCGCATTTGGTAATTCAAAGGGCACGCTTTCTCCAAAGGAAAAATTCCTAAGGATAGCTTCCATTTTCCTTTGTCCAAGCCTGTTGTAGCAAAAGTTATAAAAATAAACGTCGCAAGAGTCTCGTATGGCAGTGCGCATGTTCTCCCAGCCGTGTCCACTCCTTAGCCAACAGTAAAAATTCCTATCACCGAGGGAAAACTTTCCTTTGCAAAAGACACCCTCCTTTGGGCTCACTCCCTCCTGCAAAAGTCCAATTGCCAAACCAACCTTTACAACAGAACCCGGTGGATAAAAGGCATTTAATGCCCTATTAAAAAGAGGGTTCATAGGGTCTTTCTGATAATCTTCCCATTTATCGTATATCAGGTTTGGGTCGTAGGAAGGATAGCTCATCAAAGCCAAAACCTCTCCCGTGTCTGCCTTTAAAACTATTATGGCACCCGCCTTATGCCCAGAGGCTTTAAAAACATCAAAAGCGATCTTCTGAATTCGGCTGTCTATTGTAAGAACCAAATTGTTTCCTTTCTTAGGTGCAGTTTCCCTGTAGGTTCCTATAATCTTTCCCACCGCGTTGACGATTAGCTCCTCCGTACCAACCCAACCCAGCAGTTCTTCATCAAAAACTTTCTCCAAGCCCTGCCTTCCCACCAAACTCTGAAAGGATATTCTTTCCTTGTATTTTTCCATGTGTTCCTGTGTTGGATAACCTACATATCCCAAAAGGTGGGCACACTCCTCTCCAAAGGGATAAAACCTTTTTGGAAGCATGTTTATGAAAACACCCGGCAGGCGATAACTGTTGTTATAAAACTTATCAAGCTCTTCCTGACCTTCCAACTTTTTTAAGAGTATAGGTTCAACGCTTCTTCTTTTGCTCTGCAAAAACTCATAAGACAGCTTTATGCCAAAAAGCTCATCAAGGTTTTTAAGGGTTTCTTCTAAAGTGCTTTTCTCCTCTATTAACTGTGGGTCCAAAAATAAAGCATATTCGGGTATATCATAGGCTAACTTTACGCCGTTTCTGTCAAGGATATCTCCCCTTTGAGCGTAGACCACCCTCCGCCTTATGTAATTTCTCTTTGCCAAGTTTTTGTAATACTCTCCTTTAAAGATCTGTAAGTAAAAGAGCCTAAAGAGTGAAGCCAAGTAAAGGAGGACAGAAAGTAATAGCACCAGTAGGAAGTCCCTACGTCTCATTTTTCAGCAATTTCTTTCCAAAATAATAAACCACCGCCAACTCCACAAGGAACCCAATCGCAAGAGGGGTGGGCTCCAAAGGGTAGTAGAATTTGGATCTAAAAAGCAAAAGTCTGTAGGCGTGTTCCAGAAGGGCTACTATCAAGTAGGTAATCATGAGGGAGGTAAGGGTTTCTATAAAGAACTTTCTCTTTATAAAACTAAGCACAAACAAGGCTAAGAGCTTACCCGATGCATGCCATCCTAAAGTGTCCAATAGCACATCAAGAAGAAATCCTCCTATAAAGCCCCTTGCGTAATTTGTGGGACCTCTGATGCTTGAAAGGAAGAGAAGAGATAAAAGTAAGTCTGGCACAAACAGATAGCTTCCAAAAATCCCAACCAATACCGAACTTTGAAGAAAGAGAACAAAAGCCAAAAGTAAATAAAACATCAAAGTTTTCTCCTCAACACCAGTACAAAATCAACCCTTCTAACATCTCCGTAAGGTTTTACTTCAACCCTTTTGAAAAACTGTTCTCCTGAAGGATAGACTTCATAAACCTCCCCTATTTCAAGCGGGGGAAGTCTAAGGCTTCTCAGAAAAACTTTTTCCCCTTTTTTTAGTTCATCCTCTTGGGCTACATGCAACAGACTACCCTTTGGAAATCCACCTTTGTATATGTAGTTTTTTCCACTCGCGGTAGCACTCACGTGGAGGTTATCAGACCAAACAGTCCTGACCCTTGAAGTGCCCGCATAAACCTGATCCACAATGCCCAAAAATACGTTTCTGTAGGCTACCACAAAACCCTCTTCAAGTCCATCCCTCTTTCCCTTATCAAGTAGCATAAACTCATCCCTTCCTGAAGGGTCATAGGCGACCACTCCCGCAAGGGTATATTCAACAGTGAGAGGTTCTTCCATTAATCCTTTCAACTGTGAAAGCTCACGCTTACAACCTTCAAGCTCGCTGACCTTTAGACTAAGTGTACTGACCTCTTCCAACAACTTTTTGTTTCTTTTTTGTGCATCCACTAAAAACACATAAGTATTTACAAGGTCTTGAACTCTTCTTGTGGTCTGAGCCTTGAACTCTATCACAGGCATTAAAAGTCTGTTTATAAGATTTACGAAGGGAGAAAGCAAAGGATAAGAAGACAAATTGGATAAATAGGCAAACACGCTGATCAGAAACAGAGAAAAATAAAACAACTTCTCTTTCATTCCATAGATACTCGCTTTATTAAGTGCATCTTATCGAGTATAGAACCTACACCTCTGGCAACTGCGGTTATAGGGTCCTCGCAGTATCTGGTTATTATTCCCGTCTCTCTGTGTACCCTTACGTCCAAATTTCTAAGAAGGGAGCCACCTCCCGCCAAAGTAATACCTCTTTCTGCAATATCTGAGGCAAGCTCTGGCGGTGTTCTCTCAAGAGTAGCCTTTATGGCGTTTATTATAGTACTAACCACATCTTCCAAGGCTTCTGTAATCTCCCTGTTTGTTATGGTTATGGTCTTTGGAAGCCCAGTTATATCTCTACCTTTTATTTCCATAACCCTCTCTTCTTCTTCTTCCACTGCACTTCCAAGTTCTATTTTTATCCTCTCTGCGGTTTGTTCTCCGATCAATATGTGGTGCTTTTTCTTAATGTAGCTGGCGACTGCCTCCGTCATTTCGTCCCCCGCCACCCGGATAGAGGTGGACACCACTATACCCGCCAGGGATATTACCGCTATCTCTGTGGTACCCCCTCCAATATCCACGATCATATTTCCAACAGGCTCGTCTATTGGAAGACCAGCACCTATGGCTGCTGCCATAGGTTCTGCTATTAAGTATATCTCCCTTGCACCTGCGCTCTTTGCAGCATCTATAACTGCCCTCTTTTCCACCTGGGTGACGCCTGAAGGTACACCTATCACCACCCTTGGCTTTGGTCTGAATATGCCACTGCCTATCACTTTGTTAATAAAGTAAGAGAGCATTATTCTTGTTGCCTCAAAATCCGTTATCACTCCATCTCTGAGTGGTCTTATGGTTTGTATTGTCTCAGGGGTTTTTCCAAGCATTTCTTTAGCTTCCTTTCCAACTGCTATGACTTTTCCAGTTTTCACGTCTACTGCCACTATGGAGGGTTCAGAAAGAACAACACCTTTGTCCTCTACGTAGATAACTGTATTGGCGGTACCAAGATCCACGCCTATGTTGTTGGAAAATAGACCAAAGAGTTTTAGTATCCCGCTTAGCATAGGATGGATATTTTAAAATAACTTTTCTATGCGATGGAGTAAATACTTTTGGTATACGCTAAAGGAAGAACCAGCAGATGCAGAGGCAATTTCTCACAAACTGCTGCTAAAGGGTGGATTTTTGTCTCAGGTTGCTTCCGGCGTTTACGAATACACACCACCTGCCCTCAAGGTTCTAAGAAAGATAGAAAACATAGTCAGAAAAGAGATGGACAGGAGCGGAGCACAAGAGGTGCTTTTGAGTGTACTGAACCCCTCTGAGCTTTGGAAGGAAACTGGAAGATGGGATTTGTACGGCAAGGAACTTTTTAAACTGCAGGACAGACACGGAAGAGAATACTGCCTTGGACCTACCCACGAAGAGGAGATCACAGACCTCTTTAGGAGGTTCATAAATTCCTACAAAGCCTTGCCTCTGATCTTGTATCAAATACAGGTGAAGTTCAGAGACGAGAAAAGACCACGCTTTGGCTTGATTAGGTCAAGGGAGTTCTTGATGAAGGACGCTTATTCTTTTGACGAAGATGAATTCTCTGCCATGATCTCCTATGAATCTATGAAGTTTGCCTACGAGAGGATCTTTAAAAAGCTCAGGCTGAACACCCTTTTGGTAGAGGCAAGCGTAGGTGCTATTGGAGGGAAGATGTCCCATGAGTTTGTGATTCTTACCGATTACGGAGAGGCAAAGGTAGCCTTTTGTGAAAACTGTGGATACTCCGCCAACGCAGAGATTGTTCCTCTCCCAAAGCACAAAGAGGAGACAGAGGAAGAAAAGCCCATGGAAAAGGTCTATACGCCCAACACCACCACCATTGCCATGCTTTCCGATTACCTGAAGGTGCCCGCTTACAAGATTCTGAAGGCACTCCTTTACGTAAAAGGAAACGGAGAAAGGGTAATGGTTCTCATAAGGGGAGACAGGGAGGTGGATGAGAAAAAGCTTGAAGCTCTCTTTGGCACGGAGGATTTTCGCTTAGCTTCTGAGGAAGAGATAAAGCAATGGCTTGGTACCACAAAGGGCTTTGTGGGGCCCTTTAACCTGCCGGAGGATATAAAGGTCCTTTGGGACAATTCTACCTATGGCGTAAAGAACATGGTGGTAGCCTTAAACGAGCCCGATTACCATTACATAAACGTAAATCCCGGAAGGGACATCCAATATGGAGAGTTTGTGGATGTTTGCGAGGTGGAAGAAGGAGATCCATGTCCTAAGTGTGGTGGGTCTCTCAAGGTAGGGAAGGCTCTTGAGCTTGGACACATATTCCTTCTGGGAACAAGATACTCAGAACCTATGAAAGCTCTGATAAAGGACCGCTTTGGTCAGGAAAAACCTGTGGTCATGGGATGTTATGGCATTGGTATATCCCGATGCCTTTCTGCCATAGTGGAGCAATATCACGACGAGAAAGGGATAAAGTTTCCTACGGTGGTGGCACCCTTTGAACTAAACATAATCTGTGTCAACACCTCCGACGAAACTCAAAGGTCTGTGGCAGAAGGACTTTATATCAAGGCTATGGAGATGGGTTTGGACGTTATCTATGACGATAGGGACGAGAGCCCGGGCTTTAAGTTTGCAGACGCAGAACTCTGCGGATTTCCTTACATTTTGGTAGTAGGGAAAAAAGCAAAGGATGGAAAGGTGGAACTGTGGAAAAGACACACTGGCGAGAGAATAGACCTTGCGGTGGAGGATGCCCTTCCCTATGTTAAGGAGCTCATAGAAAAGGATAAACAGTAAGGGAAAGCCTCTACTGGGAGGCTGTTTTAAAAATCCCTTATCGGGACGTTCCCTCCAGCCTCTAAGGGAACTAACCCTTTCCTCACCTTGTCCTACGCTTCCTTGCGGGAGGGAAGGGTGACAAAAATTTTAAAACCCTTCCCGTCTTCAGGGTTCTTTCCATTGGCCCACAACGGGCATCCAGCAAGCTTTGAAAGCTTGTTCTTCGCTCAAACTTCACTACCCAAATGCTTCATAACAGTTTCCATATCCTTGTCTCCTCTGCCGGAGAGGTTGAAGATCACTATGTCATCCTTGCTCAACTTACTGGCTATCTCCACCACCTTCAGGACTGCATGGGCTGGCTCCAAGGCAGGAATGATCCCCTCAAGCCTTGAAAGGAGCTTAAAGCCCTCCAGAGCCTCTTGGTCTGTAGCATAAACATACTCTGCCCTGCCACTTTCAAAAAGGTACGCATGCTCCGGACCTACCCCCGGATAGTCAAGCCCCGCAGAGATGGAGTGGGTGGTCAAAATCTGCCCCTCTTCGTCTTGCAAAAAGAAGGACTTCATTCCGTGCAAAATCCCCACCTGCCCTGCGTTGATGGATGCAGAATGCTTGCCCGTCTCAAGCCCAAGACCACCCGCCTCCACACCTACAAGCCTCACTCCTTCATCCTCCACGAAGGGATAAAAAATTCCCATCGCATTGGAACCTCCACCTACGCATGCAACCACTGCCTTGGGCAGTTTGCCCTCCTTTTCCAAAATCTGCTCTTTTGCCTCTTTACCTATTACGCTTTGAAAGTCTCTAACCATCATGGGAAAGGGATGAGGTCCCACTACAGAGCCTATTATGTAATGGGTGGTCTCCACATTGGCAACCCAATCCCTAAGGGCTTCGTTTATAGCATCTTTTAGGGTCCTACTTCCACTTTTGACTATCCTCACCTCCGCACCCAGGAGCTTCATCCTAAACACATTCAACCTCTGCCTTTGGGCATCCTCCTCTCCCATATACACCACACATTCCAAACCAAGCAGAGCACAAGCTGTAGCAGTAGCCACCCCATGCTGACCTGCACCAGTTTCTGCGATTATTCTGTTTTTTCCCATCCTCTTGGCAAGCAAAGCCTGTCCAAGGGTGTTGTTGATCTTGTGGGCACCAGTATGCAAAAGATCTTCCCTCTTTATGTATATCTTTGCCCCTCCTGCATACTCGGTCAGGTTCTTGGCAAAGTAAAGGGGCGTAGGTCTGCCTGCAAACTCTCTGAGGTAATACTCAAACTCCTGCCAAAAGCTTGGATCTTCTTTAACCTTTTGGTATTCTTCCTCAAGTTCCTCTAAAGCGTACATCAAGGTCTCCGGCACAAATCTTCCACCAAAGCTTCCAAAGTATCCTCTCTCGTTTGGCACCTTCATAGCAAGGCTAATTATAAGCCTTTTGATAAGTTTGGCTTATTATATTTTCCATGCAGGACTTGAAAAGTTACGCAGAGGAGAAAGTAGAAAGGGTAAGGAAGGTCCTTAGGATTTTGAGTTCCGTTCCTACCGAGGTGAAAAACCGCACCCTTTTGAGGGCGGCAGAGCTTTTGGACAAAAGGCGAGAATACATAAAGGAAGAAAACAAAAAGGATATAGCCTTTGGAGAATCTCAGGGACTCTCTTCTGCTTTACTGGACCGACTGCTTCTGAACGACAAGAGAATTGACGGCATGATAAAGGTTCTAAGGGATGTGGCAAGCCTGCCGGACCCAGTGGGAGAAATCACCCGCATGTGGCAACTTCCCAACGGATTAAAGGTAGGAAGGATGAGAGTGCCCTTGGGAGTGATATTCATCGTCTACGAGGCAAGACCAAACGTAACCATAGAGGCAGCTTCTCTGTGCATAAAATCTTCCAACGCAGTAATCCTAAGGGGTGGAAAGGAAGCCATAAACTCCAATAAAGCTTTGGTAGAAATCCTCAGAGAGGCCTCTGCCATGGAGGGCTTTCCAGAAGAAGCCATCCAGTTTATAGACAGACCCGAAAGAGAGATTGTCTGGGAAATTTTGCAGATGGAGGGCAAAGTGGATGTTGCCATTCCAAGGGGTGGAGAAAGCTTAATAAGGGCTGTGGCAGAAAAGGCAAAGGTGCCCGTCATAAAGCATTACAAGGGGGTTTGCAACATATACGTGGATGAAGAAGCAGACTTAGAAAAGGCTTACCACATAGTCTATAACGCAAAGGTTCAAAGACCTTCCGTTTGCAACGCAGTGGAAAATCTGATAATACACCGAAAGATCCTAAACACTTTCTTCCCAAAGATGGCATATATCTTAGGGAAGGCTGGTGTGGAGCTCAGATGCGACGAGGATAGTTTAAAGGTTATAAAGTCTGACCCAAGGCTCTCCTTTGTAAAGGCAGTGCCCGCTACAGAAGAGGACTACTACGAGGAATTTTTGGACCTAATACTTGCGGTAAAGGTGGTAGATAGCTTGGAGGAAGCCATAGATTTCATAGAAACCTACGGTTCCAAACACTCGGATGCCATAATTACTGAAAACTATACCAAAGCGATGAAGTTCCTTGCAGAGGTGGATTCCGCAGCGGTTTATGTGAACGCATCCACAAGATTTACCGACGGCAACGAGTTTGGACTGGGAGCAGAGATGGGTATATCTACCGATAAAATCCACGCAAGAGGTCCCATGGCTCTGGAAGAGCTGACCATCCAAAAGTTTATCATCTTTGGCAACGGACAGGTTAGGGATAACTTTAAAGTTCCAGAAGAACTTCTGAAGGAGTGGAAGGACTGAGATGGAAACAGTTTTAGCTTTTTTGGTTTTGGTAGGCATTCTTATTTGGTTTCATGAGCTGGGGCACTTTTTGTTTGCTAAGCTCTTTGGAGTTAGGGTGGAGGTCTTCTCCGTTGGCTTTGGTCCTGTTTTGTTTAAAAAACAGTGGGGAGAGACCGAATACAGGATCTCTACAATTCCTCTTGGTGGCTTTGTGAAACTCTACGGAGAGGAGGACGACATCTCGGACCCAAGGGCTTTTTCTTCCAAACCAAACTGGCAAAAGATTCTGATAGCCTTTGCAGGTCCCTTTTTTAACCTTATCTTGGCGGTTCTTATCTTTTGGCTAATTGGAATGCTTGGCAGAGAGATTCCCAAGTATGCCTTTGAAAAGCCAGTGGTGGGCTATGTACAGGAAAACAGCCTAGCCCAGAAGATGGGTCTTCAAAGGGGAGACCTAATCCTTTCGGTAAATGGCAAAAAGGTGGATAACTGGAGGGAGTTGGAGGAGAAACTACTAAGGGACATCTTTGAGCGGGAACTAAAGCTGGAAGTTCTGAGAGATGGTAAGATTTTAACCCTTGAGGGGAAAATGGACTTAAAGAACCCAAGGGACTTTGGTGCAGAGCCACCTATTGAGCCCGTGATAGGCACTGTTTTGGAAAATAGCCCAGCCAGGCAGGTAGGATTGCAGGAGGGAGACAGGATCTTGAGCATAAACGGAGTGGAAATAAAAAGCTGGCAGGAAGTAGTTAAGCTCGTAAGGTCTGCAGAAAAGATAGACCTAAAGATAGAAAGAAAAGGACAGATAAGGGATTTCACCTTGATTCCCATGAAGGATCCACGGACGGGTATTTCTATGATAGGTATTGCTCCCAAGGTGGAAACGATCAAGATAAAGCAGGGTCCCTTTGAAGCCTTTAAAGGAAGCTTTGAGAGGATCGCCACCCTTACCTTACTTACTCTAAAAGCCCTTTGGAGTATTATTACAGGCTCCACTTCTCCTACAAACTTAGGAGGTCCCATTGCAATAGCCCAGATGGCAGGACAGTCCGCCCAGCAAGGATTGATTCCCTATCTCGGTCTTATGGCCTTTATATCTGTTCAGTTGGCCATCTTTAACCTACTGCCACTCCCTATGTTGGACGGAGGCCTAATACTCCTTTTCCTGATTGAAAGCATCAGAAGGGAACCTCTTCCTTTGAAGTTCAAAGAGGCATGGCAAAGATTTGGCTTCGCCCTAATAGTAGCCTTGTCCATATTTGTAATTCTCAACGACCTACTTAAGCTCATCTCCGGCAAAAAGTTTTGAAAGGATCAGCTCCACCGCGGATTCAAGGCTAAGGCGGTCTAAATTTATCTCCACCCAACCTTGCCTTCTGAACCACCTTATCTGCCTTTTGGCATACTCCTTGGTGTTTTTTATGATCCGAGCCTTTGCCTCCTCCAAACTGACTTCCCCCTTAAGGTATGGCACAAGCTCCTTGTATCCTATAGCTTGGGCAGAGGTTAAAAATCTTTCAAAGCCCATGCTCATTAGCTTTTCCACTTCTTGCACAAGTCCCTCTTGGAACATTCTTTCTACCCTCTCTTCTATCCTTTTGGAGAGACTCTCCCAAGGGCGCGTAATGTAAAAGCCAAGAAATTTATACCTGGCGTCCTGCCATTTATGAAAGGAAGAAAAGGGTTTGCCCGTTTGCAAAAAAACCTCCAATGCTCTCACAATCCTTCTTGCATCCCTTGGATGCACTTTTTGAGCATAGATAGGGTCTATAGCTCTGAGCTTTTCGTGTAAAAACTCACTACCCTTTTTCCTTACTACATCGTAAAGCCTTTCTCTCAGAGACCAGTCAGGTTCGGGAGTTGGTGCAAGTCCGTAGAGCAGAACTTGGAAGTAGAGGTAAGTGCCACCGCAGAGGATGGGTAGCTTTCCCTTGGACTTTATTTCCTGTATTGCCTTCTGAGCTAACTCTTCAAAGAGTTTGGCGTCAAAGTAATCACCCGGCTCAACCACATCTACAAGGTGATGCTTTATTGAGCAGTCTTTGGGCTTGGCGGTCCCAATGTCCATATACCTGTAGACCGCCATAGAATCTACGCTGATGATTTCCCCGCCTATCCTCTCTGCCAGGAGGCAGGCGAGCTGGGATTTTCCACTGGCGGTGGGACCGCCGAGGGCTAAAAGCTCATAGGATCTCAAAGTCCTTTAGATATTTAGCCCGGGCAGGATGCCTTAGCTTTCTTATGGCTTTTGTTTCTATCTGTCTTATTCTTTCCCGCGTTACATTGAACATCTTGCCGATCTGCTCCAAAGTATACTCGGTGCCGTCCACTAATCCGTACCTATACATAAGTATTTCCCTCTCCTTCTCGCCAAGGGTTTGGAGGACCTTTATTAGCTTTTCCCTGAGGATCTTTCTTGTAGCCTCCTCCTCGGGAGATGGAACGCTCTTATCCTCTATAAAGTCCTTTAGGTGTGCATCTTCATCATCTCCTATGGGTGTTTCCAAAGAGATGGGCTCTTGCGCTATCCTTAGCACCTTTCTTGCCTTTTCTACAGGGATGCCCAGATACTTTGCCACTTCCTCCGCCAAGGGTTCTCTACCAAGTTCCTGAAAGAGCTTTTTGTGTGCCTTGGTAATATCGTTTATGGTCTCTATCATATGGACGGGTATTCTTATAGTTCTTGCCTGGTCTGCTATTGCCCTGGTTATCGCCTGCCTAATCCACCAGGTAGCGTATGTGGAAAACTTATAACCCTTCCTGTAATCATATTTATCCACTGCCTTCATAAGGCCAATGTTACCCTCTTGAATTAGGTCCAGGAAGGGTAGTCCCCTATTCACATACTTTTTGGCTATAGAAACCACAAGCCTTAGGTTGCACTTTACCATCACCTGCTTTGCCTGAACTACCTTTGTTCTTCCTTCTCTTATGATGTTCATTACCCTTTTGATCTCCTCTGGGAGTATGCCAAGTTCTCTTTCAAGCTCCTTTAGCTCCTTTTGGATTGCCAAAAACTCGCTCTTTAGAACTTGCAACCTGGCAAAGTTATACCCTGCTCTTTCTGCCTTTGCCTGTAGCTCTGTGTTATAGTCGCATTCCCTTATAAGCTCTTCCACATCAGGATGTATCTGTTCAAGCTTTAACTTTCTTTGCTCATACTCCTTAAGTTTTCTTGTATATTTTTGGTAAAGGTTCAAGAGCTCGTCCGCGATTCTTTCAAACTTGGAGTGTTTTAACTTTAGCCCTTTGAGTATACGGTTCATCTTAGCATGTCTTTTGAGATACTCCTTTTTATACTCTGGCAGTTTGTAGGAAAGGTATAGGTCACGCCAATAAATGGCGTCTTTGTATGCCTTAGCAAGCTCTAAACCCTTTTCTATAAACTGCCTTTCCAACTGTTCATGGGACTCCTCATACTCCTCCACTGTTTTGTTATCATCAAAAGTATCCACAATATCCTGGACCCTTATCTTTCCGTTGCATACATTTCCCCATTCCCTCAACACCCTTTCCACCAAGAAGGAGGTTCTCAATAGCCCCCTTCTCATGATCTTTCTGCCCATCTCTATTTGCTTGGCGTACTTTATCTCTTCTTCCCTAGTTAAAAGAGGAATCTTGCCCATCTCCCTAAGGTAGAGCCTTACCGGGTCCCCATCCTTTGTACTCTGCAAGAGGTGGTCGGTGGATACCAAAAATTCCTCCTCTTTTTCTTCTTCTCTATCCTCCTCCTCTTGGATTTCATCTGTATCTACCAATCTTATCCCCCTTTCTTGAAGGAAGTCTATAATTTCCTCGTAAAGCTCGGTGTCTATAAGGCTGTCTCCTAGGGCTTCGTTTAGCTCGTCGTAGGTTACGTACCCCTTTTCTCCTAAGCTTAGGAGCCTTTTGACAAGCTTTCTGTCAATCATACTCCACCTCCTATTCAAAGGTTTATAATATAGGTTCTAGGTGGATTTATTGCAACAGATTTTGGATCTCTTCATCCTCTACCTGTCTAAAGTCCCTGTAAAACATACTCACTGCAAAGGGAGAAGTGGTAGCGGAGTAATAGCAATAGACCTCGTTTGCATATCTTTTTAACTTCTCTTCCGTCTCTTTAGGGCAAACAGGCGCTGCCACTATTATCCTTTTCGCCCCTTTTCTTTTTAGATACCCTACGGCTGCTTCTACGGTCATGCCAGTAGCCACCCCATCATCAACCACTATAGCGTTTTTATCTTTAAAATCCCTTATAAGTCCCTTTTCAAACTTCTTCTCCCTTTCCCTTATCTTTTTAAGCTCCTCTTGGGCTACTTCCTGGATAACTTGAGGAGTAAGCCCAAAATATTCAACGGTATTTTTATCTAAATATATATTACCATCTGGGTCTATAGCACCAAAGGCAAGCTCTGGATTTTCTGGAACGCCCAGCTTTCTCACAATCAGCACTTCCAAAGGTACCCCAAGAATTTCTGCGATTTTCTTTGCTACTACAACTCCCCCTCTCGGAATACCCAGAACTATGTAATTGCTCTCCTTTCCGAGCTTTTCTTTCAACCATTCACCCAGCAAACGCCCGGCGGACTCCCTGTTATCAAAAAGCATATTATTTTCAAAATTTATTCCTTTAAAAGGGATTGTTCAAGAGACAGTATTCCTAACTATCTGTTGTGGGATAGCTCTTAAAAAATCTTTTTAAAAGCAGCGGGGGCAAAGCCCCCGGGATTTTAGTCCTCTAAGGTAGAAATATCTCCTACTGGCAGTCCAAGCTCTTGAGCCTTCAGAACCCTCCTCATGATCTTACCGCTTCTGGTCTTCGGTAGTTTTTCCACAAATTCTATTTCATCTGGCACCGCAATGGCACCAAGCACCTGTCTGACGTGCTGTTTTATGTCCTCCTTTAGTCTGTCGGAGGGTTCCACGCCTTTCTTTAGGATCACAAAAGCCTTTATAGATTCTCCCTTTATCTCGTGAGGCTTTCCTATAACCGCCGCTTCAGCCACCGCCGGATGATCCACCAAAGCAGATTCCACTTCCATGGTTCCTATCCTATGCCCTGCCACGTTCAGCACATCGTCAGCCCTTCCGAGGATCATTATGTAGCCCTCTTCATCGTAGGTAGCCAGGTCTCCGGTGAAATAGACCTGACCGGGTATGGTGGTCCAATACTTTTCATACCTTTCGGGCTCTCCCCAGCATGTTCTTAGCATGGAAGGCCAAGGGGACTTTATAACCAGGTTTCCAACGGTGTTAGGAGGAAGTGGATTACCTTGGCTGTCCACCACTGCGGGCTCTATGGTAAAGAAGGGCTTTCCTGCCTTACCAGGTTTGGCTGGATAGGAGGGCACGGTAGTGATCATATGGGCTCCCGTCTCTGTCTGCCACCAAGTATCCACTATCACACACCTTTCCCTTCCTATGTGTTTGTAGTACCATTCCCAAGCTTCTGGGTTTATAGGCTCACCTACAGAACCAAGTATCCTTAGAGAGGATAGATCATACTTGGCAGGCCACTCCTCTCCAAATCTCATGAACATCCTTATAGCTGTAGGTGCAGTGTAAAAGATGTTTACCCTGTACTTTTCCACATAGCTCCACCATCTGCCGGGGTTTGGATAGTCTGGAGCACCCTCCACTACTAAAGATGTTAGCCCGTTTGCCAAAGGTCCATAGACTATGTACGAATGCCCTGTAATCCAACCTATGTCTGCGGTGCACCAGTAAATGTCGTCCTCATGAGCATCAAAGACTACCTTGGTGGTGTAGTAAGTTTCCACCATATAGCCACCGGTGGTATGGAGAACTCCCTTTGGCTTTCCTGTTGTGCCGGAGGTGTAGAGGATAAACAACGGGTCTTCTGCATCCATAACTTCCGGTTCGCAAACGGGAGAAGACTCTTTTATTAGCTTGTCTAAGCTAACTAAAAGTGGGTTTTCTCCGTTGAGCACATCTCCATCTCTGTCCCAAACTATTACTTTTTCCACAAAGGATAGCCCGTCTATAGCCCTTTGGGCGGTTGCCAAGAGGTCTATCTTTTTGCCTCTTCTCTTGGTGTAGGTGGCGGTAATGAGCACCTTAGCTTTGGCGTCCTCTATTCTAGTTCTGAGGGCACCTTCGCTAAAGCCAGCAAAAACCACGCTATGTATAGCGCCAATTCTGGCACAAGCTAGCATGCAAGCTATGGCGGGTATGCTGTTTGGCATGTATATAGATACCCTGTCTCCTTTTTTAACACCTAAGGACTTTAGACCGTTGGCGATGCGATTGACAAGTTCCAAAAGTTCTCCGTAAGTGATCTTCTGCTCGTTGTCGTCCTCATCCAACCATATATATGCAACCTTATTTCTCCTACCGTTTAAGACATGCCTGTCTAAGCAGTTGTAGGTAATGTTTGTTTGGGCACCTACAAACCACTGGGCGTAAGGAAACTGCCAATCTAAAACCTTGTCCCATTTTTTGAACCAGTGAAGCTCCTCCGCCACCTTAGCCCAAAAACCCTCTCTGTCTTTGATGGACTCCTGATACAAGCTCTCGTAGTCCTTTACCCACGCCCTTTCTACAATGCGCTTAGGAGGGTAATACTTGTCCTCTACCTTCAAAAGAACTTCACTCCTTTCTTCCATGTTTTACCTCCTTAGAAGTTTCTAAAAAGTATAAACCGTTATTCATTTAACTACCAGGGGAAAATTTAAAATGCAAAAACATATGATTAAAATCGTATATTTTTGAAATTAAAAGAGGTTTTTAACTTACGTATTTTTATGGTCTTCTTTTCTTTTTAAAGGGGTAACTTGACAAAATTCAAAAGACTTCTTATACTTATGCCAGCAAATATAAAGGAGGTTCGCCATGAAAGATATCCTTGAAACAAAAGAGTTTAGAGAACTTGTGTCAAAAAAGAACAGAATATCTATACTCTTAACTGCTCTTGAACTAATTATGTATTTTGGCTATGTGTTAGTACTGGCTTTTAAAAAGGAACTGCTTAGTCAGAAGATAACTGAAGGCTTGACAGTAGGTATACCTGTTGGTATTGCCATAATAGTACTTTCTTGGTTATTGACGGGAGTTTATGTCTTTTGGGCAAACACCTACTATGATAAGGTGGTAGAGCAAATAAAAAACAAGGTGAGGAGGTAGGCTATGCCACAAACAACTCTTGGACAACCTAACGCAGTAGCTATATTTTTCTTTTTCCTTTTTGTGGCTATAACTCTCGGAATAACCTACTGGGCTGCAAGGAGAACAAGAACTACCGCAGAGTTTTACGCAGCTGGTCGGAGTATATCGGGTTTTCAAAACGGGTTGGCTATAGCAGGTGATTATATGAGTGCTGCATCGTTCTTAGGAATAGCAGGTCTTGTTGCTCTAAAGGGTTATGACGGACTTATTTACTCCATAGGTTTTCTTGTAGGTTGGCCTATAGTGATGTTTTTGGTAGCAGAACAATTGAGAAACCTTGGTAAGTATACTTTTGCAGATGTTGTTGCTTACAGGCTCTCACAAAAGCCTATAAGAATATCCGCATCTTTAGGTGCTTTATCCACTGTAATACTTTACCTGATAGCTCAAATGGTAGGTTCTGGCAGTCTAATAAAGCTTTTGTTTGGACTACCTTACGAATTAGCGGTGGTTATAGTAGGCGCCATTATGATTGTTTATGTGCTCTTTGGTGGAATGTTAGCCACCACGTGGGTGCAGATTACTAAAGCGGTTCTTCTTTTAAGCGGTGCAACCCTTTTGGCTCTCTTAGCTCTTGCACAGTTTGGCTTTAGCCCAACAGCGCTTTTCTCAAGTGTTGCACAGAAATACGGAGATAAAGTACTCATGCCAGGAGGCCTGGTTGCTAATCCTTGGGATGCTGTATCTCTAGGTTTAGCTCTCATGTTTGGTACCGCAGGACTCCCTCATATACTCATGAGGTTTTATACAGTCCCTGATGCAAAAGAGGCCAGAAAATCTGTATTTTACGCTACAGGATTTATAGGCTATTTTTACATCCTGACTTTTGTAATAGGTTTTGGTGCATCAGCTATAGTGGGTCGTGAGCTTATATCAAAAATAGACAAAGGCGGAAATATGGCAGCTCCATTGCTTGCTGAAGCTGTAGGAGGTACTGTTTTTCTTGGATTTATTACAGCGGTAGCCTTTGCTACTATACTTGCCGTAGTTGCTGGTCTTACATTGGCGGGTGCATCTACCTTATCACACGACCTTTATGTGAACGTAGTAAAGGGAGGACAGTCTTCAGAAGAAGAAGAAGTGAAAGTTGCTAAGATAGCTACTTTAATACTCGGTGTTATTGCCATAATTTTAGGTATCCTCTTTAAAGGTCAAAATGTGGCATTTATGGTTGGACTTGCTTTTGCTATTGCTGCAAGTGCTAACTTTCCACCTCTGATCATGTCCATCTTTTGGAAGAACTTTACCACTGCTGGTGCGGTAGCCAGTATACTAACAGGTACCACATTGGCAGTGATCCTTATAATCCTAAGCCCTACTGTGTGGGTTGATGTACTTAAAAACTCTGCACCGATATTCCCTTGGAAGAACCCTGCACTCATATCCATGCCTGCATCCTTCCTTGTAGGTATCATAATCTCACTCTTGACTAAGGAAGAAAACGCTGAAAGAAAATACGAAGAGCAAAAAGTAAGAACCTACTTAGGTATAGGAGCGGAATAAAACAGGGGCCCGCCTTTCGGCGGGCTTTTTTAAGAGGAGAGCTATTAATTAGGTTTCTTGTGATAAAACTTTTGTGAGATGCTTGACGCAGAAAGGTTTTTGAGAGAGTACGAGCCCTTTAACCTCCTTACCCCGGAGGTCTTAAGAAGCGTAGTCTACAACCTTCAAGTCCAGTATTACCAAAAGGATGAGGTAATATTCCAGGAGGGTTCTGCACCGCTTGGTAGTCTTTACATAGTTAGAAAGGGTGTTGTTCTTTTGAAAAGGGGTTCTGAGGTGCTGGATTACCTTCAGGAGGGTGATAGCTTTGGTTTTGTATCCCTTTTGACCGGTGAGCGCCCATCTTCCACTGCGATAGCTTACGAGGACACCTTGCTTTTCCTCTTGCCGGATAAGATCTTTAAAAAGCTCTGCAAGGATTTTGAAGCTTTTAATCAGTACTTTCTAAGAAAACTAACCGGAAGATTTGAAAGAAAGAAGGAAGAAAGTAGTTCCCTCTTGGAAAGGCTTGCAAGAGTGCAAGTAAAAGACCTAAATCCAAGAAGGGTACCCATTGTGGAAGAGAATGACAGCATAGAACAAGTAATAAATCTGATGGCAAAGGAGGGGCATTGGGCAGTTCTCGTTAAATTCAAAGATGGCTACGGCATAATCACGGAAAGGGATATAATCAAGCGGGTTTTAGGAGAGGGTAAAGACCTAAGGGAGACAAAAGCTGCTGAGGTGGCAACCTTTCCCGTAATTGGAGTGAATGAAAGGGATTACCTTATAGATGTACTTACCCTCATGTCCAAGCATGCTATAAAGAGGATAGTTGTCTTTTCCAACCAACAGCCCTCGGGGATCTTGGAGGATAGGGATATTATCCTCTATGAGAGCAGGAACTTTGTGTTTTTGTTTAAGGAGATAGAGAAGGCTAAGGATGAAGAAAGTTTAGCGTTTCTATACAGGCAAACCACAAAGGCGGTGGTGGAGCTTGTTTTGGAAGGGGCGGACCCAGAGAGGGTAGGGAAATATGTCTCGGAGTTAAACGACCGCTTTATGAAAAGGACTGTCTTTTTGACCATATCAAAGCTTGGAGAGGAGCCTTTAGTTCCCTTCTGCATTTTAGTTTTGGGAAGTGAAGGTAGGCAAGAGCAAAGCCTAAAAACAGACCAAGACAATGCCCTAATATACAGAGACCTTCCCATTATTGACTTTGACGCCAACGAGTACTTCAAAAGGTTCTCGGAGGAGTATATAAAGACGCTATTAAAGATAGGCTTTCCACCCTGTCCAGGGAATGTGATGCTATCAAACCCAGAGTGGAGAGGTTCAGAAAGAGAGTGGGAAAAAAAGATAAGCTCTTGGATAGACACTCCCGTTCCGGAAAATGTTTTGAAATCTGCCATATTTTTTGACTTTAGGAGCGTCTTTGGAGATAAAACCTTGGCGGATAGACTGGAAGAATATGTTCATAAAAAAACAAAAGGGCAAACCTTATTTATGGGTTATTTTGTAAGTGAAGGGTTAAAGTTCAGGCCGCCTTTAACATTCTTTAAAGGCTTCGTGGTGGAAAGGAGTGGAGAACACAAAGGAAAGCTTGATCTAAAGAAGGGTGGAATATTTCCTATAACTCATGGCGTCAGGTGTCTCAGTATTTTTAATGGGATCTTGGAGAGAAACACCTACGACCGAATAAGAGCGCTTATGGAGAGAGGCATCTTGGAGAAGAATTCTGGAAGAGACCTTTTAGAGGCATACAGATTTTTGAACATGTTAAGATTTAGAGAACAGGCGGAAAAGATCATCAAAGGAGAAGAACCGGATAACTACATAGACCCGGAAAAACTTTCAAAGCAAGAGAGGGGACTTTTAAAGGACGCCTTTAGAGTCGTGGAAAACTTTCAGGAATTCTTAAGGCATAGATTTGGTAGTGTGCTTTTGGAGTAAAATATCCTCATGGAGGAAAGAGGTAGAAAATTAAAGGCAGAGATGGTGCTTGAACATATAGTGGATTTAAAAACGCAGCAACTTTTTGGATACAGAGTGCTATCCCGCATTATTATGGATGGTAAAAAAGAGCTGAGGTTTCAAGATATCAAAGATGAAGCTCTGAAAAAACAAGCGGAGTTAAGTGTTTTAAAGGAAGTAGCAAAATTTTCAAAGGACAAAATGCTTTTTATAAATATGCCCATATCTATAGAGATGGAAAGCTTACCTTTATACAGTCACAATTTTGTAATCTGCCTACCCGTTGATTTAACTTCCGATAATCTTGCAAAAATATTGCTTAGCATAAAACACCTTAAGCTGAAAAGTGCCCTGGACGATTTTTATGTAGCAAGATATAGTGTGGGGGAAAAGGCGGAGGAAATAAAACTGGGTGCCTTTGATTTTGTTTTCATAAAAGAGGAGTTTTATATGAACTTCAGTAAATCCGATGTTGCCAAGGCAGTGTCCTATGCCAAAAGCTTTGGGGCAAAGGTGATATTCAAAAAAATAGACACTTACAAAAAGGTCCAGTTAGCTATAGATTGCGGTGCAGACTACGGACATGGCTACTTTTTTGGCTACGAAACGCACAATATTCCCTTGGGATGAAAAAGCTTATTTTTCTTCTCATTATTATGCTTTGCGGGGGCTGCGCAGTGCCACGGATTATAATCCTAAAAGACCCCTTGACCGCAGAGGAACATATAAATCTGGGTTTTCTATACGAGAAACAGGGAAAATTGGACTTGGCGGAGGAGGAGTACAAAAAAGCCATAAGAAAGGATAAGAAAAACTATTTAGCATACTTTAATTTGGGAAATATCTACGCCCAAAGAGGAGAGTATGAGAAGGCTGAAATACAATACAGAAAAGCACTTGAGCTAAGGGAAGATCCAGATGTGCTTAACAACTTAGCTTACGTTTTAAACAAGCAAGGTAAAAAAGAAGAAGCCCTCCTTTATATAAAAAAGGCTTTGGAGATAAAGGATGACCCTTCCTATAGAAAAACGCTGGAAGAAATACTCAAAAAAGAATGATGAAATGCTGTATACTTGCGAGTGGGCAAAGCAGAAGGTTTGGAGAGGATAAAGAGGATGTCAACTCTTCAGGTTCATGATTGTATAAAATGACGATAAAAGAGGCTAATCATCTATAGGCAGTTTGAGGAACACAGCTTCTGCTTTTAGGCTCACAGAAAACCTATGCCGTTTAAAAACCTTGTTTAGTACGTCTTCTCTTACTTGTCTTGCCTCTATATTTCTAAGCGTATCAGAACTACTTCAGGTCCTAACCATCAACCACCCCAGTCTATGAATGCCAAAAGTTGACATCTTCCGTTTGCATTTCATCCACCTCGGCTGTAAGTCAAGCATTACAAAGTTTATCTGAACATTAGGATCCAACAGCTGTGCCCTTTGCAAGAACTTTTCATACTTTTCCTTTTCCGTCATAATTTAGTACCTCTTCCAGCAGGGCTTG
>JAEMPM010000137.1:13801-22012 GCA_022759285.1 Thermocrinis sp. | reverse complement strand
CTAAAGAAAGTGCATCTTAAAAATTCTGAAGGAAAAGGACTAAATTAAACTTTTTAAGTATTTTTGAAAGAGCCACAGGGAGATGATCAATTTGCTTGCTTGTTTAGTTCCCTAAGTTGCACTAGTATATATTTTATCCCTATGTTGGTGGATGAGTTTGATGTGGCAGTTATTGGTGGTGGTCATGCGGGTATAGAGGCTGCGCTAGCGAGTGCCCGTATGGGTGCCAAGACGGTTATGTTCGTGCTGAACGTAGACACC
This sequence comes from Thermocrinis sp., assembly GCA_022759285.1. Classification (GTDB taxonomy): domain Bacteria; phylum Aquificota; class Aquificia; order Aquificales; family Aquificaceae; genus Thermocrinis. The sequence goes on along the minus strand of JAEMPM010000137.1, from coordinate 21,751 downwards.
ATTGGACAGATGTCCTGCAATCCTGCTATAGGTGGCGTAGCAAAGGGTATTGTGGTGAGGGAGATAGACGCCCTTGGTGGAGAGATGGGAAAGGCTATAGACCATACGGGTATTCAGTTTAAGATGTTAAACACACGTAAAGGTAAAGCGGTTTGGTCTCCGAGGGCTCAGGCGGACAAAAAGGCATACAGGGAGTATATGAAGAGGGTCTGCGAAAATCAGGAGAACCTTCACATAAAACAGGACGAGGTTGTGGATATTATCGTGGAAAACAACCGAGTGGTCGGAGTAAAAACTCGCCTTGGGCTTGAATACAAAGTAAAGGCTGTGGTGGTCAGTACGGGTACTTTTTTAAACGGAGTTATTTACATAGGCGATAAAGCCTTTCCGGCTGGTAGGGCTTGGGAGCCAAACTCCACCGGATTGGCAGATTTTTACAAAAGGCATGGCTTTCCACTAATGAGGTTCAAAACGGGTACCCCTGCAAGATTGGACAGAAGAACCATAGATTTTTCCGGCCTTGAGCCAGCACCAGGTGATGACCCACCCCCAAAGTTCTCCTTCTGGACAGAACCCGTGGGAAGCTATTGGTTTGAAAAGGGTAAACCTCAAGCCCTCTGCTGGATCACTTACACCACTCCAAAGACCCACGAGATCATAAGAAAGAACCTCCATAGAACCGCCCTCTACGGTGGGCTCATAAAGGGCATAGGACCAAGATACTGTCCTTCCATAGAGGACAAGGTGGTAAAGTTCCCCGAAAAGGAAAGACATCAAATATTTTTAGAACCTGAAGGCTGGGACACCATAGAGATTTACCCTAACGGACTTTCTACCTCCTTACCGGAGGAAGTTCAGTGGGAGATGTATAGGTCTATCCCCGGGCTTGAAAAGGTAGAGCTGATAAGACCTGCCTACGCTATAGAGTATGATGTAGTACCCCCAACAGAACTGTATCCCACCTTGGAGACCAAGAAAATAAGAGGACTCTTTCATGCGGGTAACTTTAACGGCACCACAGGGTACGAGGAAGCAGCTGGACAAGGCCTTCTTGCTGGCATAAACGCTGCTTTGAGAGCTTTTGGCAAAGAACCCATATATCTTAGAAGGGACGAAAGCTACATTGGTATAATGGTAGATGACCTTACCACAAAGGGCGTGATGGAACCCTACAGACTTTTCACTTCACGTTCTGAGTATAGGCTTTACTTGAGACAGGACAATGCCATTTTAAGACTTGCCAAGCTGGGAAGAGAACTGGGGCTTTTGACGGAAGAACAGTATAAACTGGTAAAAGAGTTAGAAAATGAAATTCAATCTTGGCTTGAGTTTTACAAAGGACACAAGGTTTCTGTTGCAATAGGTTCCGATGTTAGGGCTTACACTCTTTCTCAACTCTTGACCTCTGAGCGTTCCATCTGGGATCTAAAGGAGCTTGGGGTTAGCGTGCCAGAGCACCCATACGTGGCGGAGGAGGTGGAGATTCAGCTAAAATACGAACCATACATAGAAAGAGAGAGGAAGTTAAACGAAAAATTAAAGAAGCTTGAGGACACACCCATCCCAGAGGATATAGACTACGACAAGGTACCCGGTCTCACAAACGAAGCGAAGGAAAAGCTCAAAAAGTTCAGACCGCTAACGGTGGGGCAAGCTAGCAGGATAGATGGCATCACACCCGCCACCATAACAGCCTTGCTAGCATTTTTGGGTAAGCTAGACTAAGATGCTCCTTCTTTCTATAGTTCTTTACATACTTCTCACCATAGCAATAGGGGTCTATGCAAGCACCTTTGTACAGAACTCAAAGGATTACCTTTTGGCGGGAAGAAATCTTCCCTTTTTTATGGCTACCTTTGTTGCCTTTGCCACCTGGTTTGGGGCAGAAACCGTTTTGGGGGCATCCTCTCAGATGGCAAAGGAGGGGCTTTGGGGAGTGATAGAAGACCCCTTTGGCGCAGCCCTCTGCCTAGTATTGGTGGGTTTATTCTTTGCAAAGCCCTTGTATAGGCTGAACCTCTTGACCTTTGGGGATTTTTACAGAAGGTTTTACGGCAGAAAGGCGGAAATTGTGGCGAGCCTTTTGCTCATAGCATCCTACTTTGGTTGGATCGGTGCCCAGATGCTTGCCATAGGTTTGATCCTGAACATAACCACTGGTATTAGCATAAAGCTTGGAACTGTTATAGGTTCTTTGGTGGTGATCTTTTATACATTTTTAGGTGGTATGTGGGCAGTTTCCCTTACGGATTTTATCCAAACCATAATGATCATAGTGGGGCTTTTGGCTGCCCTGTATGAAGTTTCTCAAGGGTTTAGTCAAATTCCTCAAGTCTTAGCTTCCCAACCACCGGAGTTTTACAAGTTCTTTCCTTCTTTGGATCCCCACGAGTTTTTGCTATTTATCACTGCCCTTATTACCATAGGGCTTGGTTCCATACCCCAGCAGGATGTCTTCCAAAGGATTATGTCCTCTCGTTCAGAAAGGGTTGCAGTCTATTCTTCCATTGCTGCTGGCTTTATGTATCTGACCGTTGCCCTTATTCCTCTGATCCTTGCGGTCTTTGCAAAGGTAAAGTACCCAGAGCTCTTGAAACTTGACTCCCAATTAATGCTTCCTACACTGATTATGGAACATACATCTACCCTTACAAAGGTTCTATTCTTTGGAGCACTGCTATCTGCCATAATGAGCACATCCAGTTCTGCCATTCTTGCACCTTCCGCAATTCTAAGTGAAAACATTCTGAGACCGATGTTTAAAAACCTCTCCGACAGAGGTTTTCTTTGGCTCACTAGGTTTTCTGTGATTTTGATAAGCTTTATTTCCCTTCTCTTTGCCCTCAGTGGAGAGTCCATCTTTCACCTGGTGGGAGACTCCTCCGCCCTGAGCTTGGTGTCTTTGTTTGTTCCTTTGGTGGCTGGACTTTACTTCAAGGGTTCTAATCCACACTCCGCAATGGCTAGCATGTTTTCGGGATTTTTCGTCTGGGCAGTTTTACACTACCGCTTTGAGTACGAGTTTTCCCTCCTTGCGGGACTTTTCGCAAGCATTTTTACCTATCTTTTTACTTCTCTCCTAAGCTCCGTATTTAGCAAGGCGCAAAGAGTGAGCCAGCATAAGGTTGATTAACTTCTTAGCTGGGAATATTCCGAGTTCCCCTTTAAGGCACTCCCTTTCGGTAAGTCTTTGGGAAGTTCCTCCGAGCACATAGTTGGACTTCAAAAGCACCGGAACAGGATGCCAAGAGTGTCCTTTGAGCACAGAGGGCGTGGAGTGGTCTCCTGTGATAACTAGAACGCTTGGCTTTAGCTCAAGGATCTTTGGAAGGTTTTTGTCAAACTCTTCTATGATCTTGATCTTTCCTTCCCAGTTTCCGTCCTCGCCGTAAGAATCTGTCTTTTTTATGTGCAAGAAGAAAAAGTCATAATCGTTCCAAAGGCTTCTCAAGATTTCTATCTCATCTTCTATGGAAGAACCTTCAAAGTTTATAACATCCATTCCCACCAAGCTGGCAAGCCCCTTATACATAGGATAGACCGCAATGGCGCAGGCTTTCAGGCCAAACCTTTCCTCAAAGCTCTTCATCTTTGGCTTTTGGGAAAAACCCCTCAAAAGCACGTAGTTTGCCTTTGGCTCATCCTTTAAAAGCTCGCCCACCTTATCTACAAACTTCTCTACTACCTCAGCCACCCTTTGTGCGTTGGCATTCAGGGCTATGGGTTTTAGGGGCTCTTTTCCTTCCTTTTGAGGATCCGTGTCCTTTATTTGGTCTGAACCTTCGGGCAGGGGATGTGGAAACCTCAGTACCAGTGCAAACCTATGCTCCATTCCTGGTTCAATGATCACCTCAACCCCGTCTATTTCCTTTATGTTTTCCTTGATCCTTTGGGTTATTCTTCTGTTTTCTTCTGTGGCGATCCTGCCTGCCCTCCTGTCCTTCACTATAGGCTTGCCATCTATATACTCTACCGTTGCGTAGTTTCCTCTTATGGCGATATCTGTGTCCTTTACCTCAATGCCAAGCCCAAGGGCCTCAAGGATACCCCTTCCTATCTGATACTCAAGTGGGTCGTAACCAAAAATGCCCAAGTGCCCAGGACCACTGCCGGGTGTAATGCCATAGTCCACCGGGATATGAAGACCCAGAGCACTCTCCTTTGCCAAGCTATCAAGGTTTGGCGTGTGGGCAAGCTCAAGCTCCGTTTTACCATCCTTTACAGGAAGTCCACCAAGTCCATCAAGGACTACAAGCAAAAGTTTGCTGTTGTTTTTCTGAACAAGTTTTTCAAGCATGATTATAATTTTAAACATCATGGACACCAAAATCTATCTTCCTCCTTCAATGGGCTACATGCAGGAATACACAAAGGACAAAAAGAAGCTTGCCCAAGAGTTTGAGGCGATTCTGTTAAAGGAGGTTTTGAAAGAAGCCTTCAAAGGATTTATGAACAATAAAAGCTTTCAGGAAAGGTTATACTACGATGCCTTTTTGGAGAATTTAAGCAGACACCTAGCCCTTAATGGAGGCGTAGGTATAGCCCAGTTCATTCTTAAAAACCTGAAGGACTGAGCTACCTATCGGAACTACTCAAATACTTACTCAACCCTTCAAAGATCTTCTCTGGCTCTACTTTGTACTCTCCCCTTTCCAGCTTTGCCCTTATCTCTGAAACTTTGCTTTCCAGTTCTGAAAGGTCGGGTTGTGGTCTGCTCTTTGCCACTTTCGAAAGCTCAACCTTTACCACTTCTTGTTCCTTAACCTCTGCGGGCTTTTCCCTACGCTTTTTCTCTTGCTCAAGGATATTGTTTACCAAGTTCCATAGGTCTACCCTTTCTATCATGGCTCTGAATATATTATCGTATTTTTTAAGGGAAGTTTAAGTCAAAAATGGACAGTGTGGAAAAGGCAAAAAAGCTCATAGAGGAGCTAAAGGAGAATAACCATCTCAAGCTTAGAAGAAGTTTTGGGGTAGGACTGTATCTTTTCAACCTTCTGAAGAACAGACTTTCAAACAGCCATCTGGAGCTTTTAAAAAAGTTTGACGCCATGCCCTTTCCCAAAAAGGTTGCCATACTTCAGGAGATAGAGCAGGCGTTAAACAAGGAAGAGCTCGTTCCAACAGTCTCTTTTGATGGATATCCCAAAAAGCCTATAGAGAAGTTTTTTATCCCCATTGAAAAGCTGAAGGTTTTAGAGCCAAAGGAGAAAAAGCTTTTAGAGTCTTTAAATTTAAAAGACCTGTATTCTGCCCTTTGGTATGTGCCTGTAAGGTATGAGGATCGAAGGCTAAACACCTCCATAAAAACCTCCATTCCCGGAAAGGCGGTTGCCCTGAAGGTCAAAGTAGTGGAAAGTTCATGGGAGCCAGACGCCAAGTATCCCATCTCTGTGCTCTGTGAAGATGGTACCGGATACATCAATCTAAAATACAGATTCAAAGATAAAAGGGTACTCTTAAAGTTCAAAAAAGGTACAGAGCTTATAGTCTACGGAAAGCTCATGGAGTACAAAGGAGAAAAGTATATGGTCCATCCGGAACTGCTGAAGGAAGAGGAAGCTGGTAAAGTTTTGCCCTTTTATAACATAAGGGTAAAGTCTGCCGAAAGCATGTCTGCCAAACTCAGGCATAAGAAGGTAAGGCAAGCCATCCAAAAGCTGTTGGAATACCTACGATATATGCCCGAATATCTACCCGAGGAACTTTTAAAAAAGCACAACCTCTACAAACTGCCAGAGAGTCTGTATTTCTTGCATGCTCCCCATCAGTGGGATGAAAGGTTAAACAATTGGGATACACCTGCACACCATCGGTTGATATACGAAGACCTTCTTCTCTTCCAACTTGTCCTCCAGCTTAAAAGAAGGGAGATAAAATCCCTAAAGGCACCAAAGCTTTTAAAGGCAGAGGAGCACATACAGGAGTTTTTAAAGAGTCTTCCCTTTGAGTTAACCCAAGCCCAGCTCAGGGTCCTAAGGGAGATTTTGGAGGATGTAAAACAAGAGACACCCATGAACCGGCTCTTGCAAGGAGACGTGGGAAGCGGAAAAACGGTGGTTGCAATGGCTATCTCCTACGCCTTTGCCAAGGAGGGTTATCAGTCTGCTATAATGGTACCCACTGAAATATTGGCTTACCAACATTACGAAAACTTCAAAAGGCTTTTAGAACCCCTTGGTGTTAAGGTGGGACTTCTTACCTCCTCGGTAAAAACCGCCCAAAGGAGGAGTCTGCTAAGGCATATAAGAGAGGGCAACATACAGGTGGTAGTGGGGACCCACGCCCTCATACAGGAGGGTGTTAGTTTTAAAAGCTTGGGTTTTGCAGTAGTTGATGAACAACATCGCTTTGGTGTTTTGCAGAGGAAAAAACTCCTTGAAAAGTCAGAAGAATTCTTCCCCCACCTTCTTGTAATGTCTGCTACACCCATTCCAAGGACCCTTGCCCTTTCCTTGTATGGAGATTTGGACCTTTCAATAATAGACCAGATGCCCGCGGGCAGAAAGCCCGTGATCACAAGGCTGTTTTTTGAGTCCGAGATGGAAAAGGTTCTAAAGTTCATCAAAGATGAGCTTCAGAAAGGACACAAGGTGTACGTTATATACCCTGTTATAGAGGATTCTCCTAAGCTTGAGCTAAAGTCTGCGGTAAAAGAGTTTGAGCGGTGGAAAGCCCTCTTTCCAGATAGGAAGGTTCTCCTTTTACACGGAAGACTCAAAGACGAGGAAAAGAAAAAGGTGATGGAAGAGTTCAAGCAAGATGGAGATATTCTTGTTTCTACAACGGTGGTGGAGGTGGGAGTGGATGTTCCAAATGCAACGGTTATGGTGATAGAATCCGCCCACCGTTTTGGGCTTTCTCAGCTTCATCAACTTAGGGGAAGGGTGGGTAGGTCTCAGCTTCAATCCTTTTGTTTCCTTGTAGTTCCAGACCAGATGCGCTACGAACAAGAGAGTCTAAAAAGGTTGAAGGTTTTAGTGCAAACTAACGATGGCTTTAAAATAGCAGAGGAGGACCTGAAGATGAGGGGACCGGGAGAGCTCTTGGGGGAAAGCCAGTCTGGATACTTTGGTTTTTGGGTAGCAAACCTCCAAAGAGAAAGGGATAGGCGCTTTCTTGAAGTATGTAAAAAAGATGCACAGGAGCTTTTAGAAAAGGACCCCTACCTTGAAAAATATCCAGAACTAAGGCAAGTGCTCTTTTACAGATATTCGGATGCAATAGTAGCACCTCCCTGAGGTTGTTCTAAAAATAATGCCTTAAGGTGGTATAAAATAAACTTATGAGGTCTGCCTATAGGGTTTTTCTGTCCGGTGTGGTACAGGGAGTAGGCTTTAGGAATTGGACAAAGAACATGGGAGAGAGCTACGGACTAAACGGTTGGGTGCGTAACCTACCGGATGGAAGGGTTGAGGTTTTTGTGGAGGGCGACGAGGAGGTTGTAGTCCAGTTCATATGGAAACTGTGGGAGGGACCAAGATCCGCAAGGGTGGACCGGATGGAAATTTTAAAGGAGGTCCCAACCTATGAAGAAAAAGGTTTTTATATTAAGTATTAGCTTGCTCTTTGGAATAGGCTTTTCTCAGGAATGCAAATACCACAAGGTAAAAAGCGGAGAGAACTTAGAGAAGATCGCGAAGAACTACGGAGTTAGCGTACAGGAACTCTTAAAAGCTAATAAAGGCATAAAAGCAAACAAACTAAAAGTAGGTGAAAGCTTGTGCATACCCCAAAGGAAGCTTGCCAAAACAAAAACACAAGACTACGCTATATACAAAGTCAAAAAAGGGGACACGTTAGAAAGCATAGCTGAAAAATTTGGAGTTGATGTTCAGGAACTAAAGAGTTTTAACAATCTAAAGTCTGAAAAGGTAAAAGAGGGGCAGGAAATAAAAATACCTGCCAAGAGCACTGCCAAAAAACAAAAAGAGGAAACCAAAGAGTATG
>JAEMPM010000137.1:0-13701 GCA_022759285.1 Thermocrinis sp. | reverse complement strand
AAAATACCTGCCAAGAGCACTGCCAAAAAACAAAAAGAGGAAACCAAAGAGTATGGAACCTATGTAGTTCAAAAGAGCGCAAAGCTCGAGCACATAGCAAAAAAACTGGGTGTTTCCCAAAAGGAGTTGGAAGAACTTAACCCAGAGCTAAAAGGTAAATGGCTAAAAAAGGGAACAGTGGTTAAGATACCTAAACAAGAGCATAAAAAGGAAAAAGAAGAAGAAAGCTACACAGTATACAAAATCAAAAAAGGAGGTCGCCTCGAACACGTAGCAAGGACGTTGGGGGTGTCCAAAAAGGAATTGGAAAGGCTCAATCCAGAGCTGAAGGGTAAGTGGCTTTCTGCGGGCACAGAGGTAAAAGTTCCTGTAAAGGCTAAGAAGGAAGAGGAGGAGCCAAAAGTTTCCTACAAAACCTATGTAGTTCAAAAGAGCGCAAAACTTGAACATGTAGCAAAAAAGCTAGGTGTTTCTCAAAGGGAATTAGAAGAACTTAACCCAGAGCTAAAAGGTAAATGGCTAAAAAAGGGAACAGTGGTTAAGGTGCCTGTAAAGGTAGAGGAAAAGAAACAAGCGGTCCGTCCAGTAGAAAAACCCTTAGAAGAAAAAGTGGAAGAAAAAGGACAAGCCATACGTTCAGTAGAGAAACCTTCAGAAGAAAAAAAGCAAGAGAGCCCATCTAAAGCAGAAGCTGAAATGCCGCAAGAGAAAAAGCAAGAGGATGCGAAGATGAAAATATCAAAAAATAGCCTGCCTATGCCTGTGGATGGTAAAGTTTCTAAGAACGGTAGAGGGATCACCATAGTCACAGATTGTGGAAAGCCGGTAAAGGCGGTTGATAATGGAAGGGTTATATACAGTGGAGGAGACCTCAAAGCCTACGGAAACATGGTCATAGTGGATCATGGAGATTTTATCTCCATATATGCATACAACGAGAAAAATTTAGTAAAAAGAGGCGATAGAGTGTCAAAAGGGCAACAGATTGCCTTAGTTGGAAGGAAAACCGAAAGAGAAGAGTGCATGCTTTACTTTGAACTTAGAAGTAAAGAAGGTGTTCCACTAGACCCAACTGAGTATATAAGAAACACCCAGTAAATTACTCCATAGGGCTTATGTAAATTATTGTTTTTTGTACACCCTTTTCTATGCGCTTTAATGTTCTTATTTCGTAGATTTGATTGTCGTTTTTTATAACCTTAGCCTTTTCTAAGACATCCCATAGACTCTTTAGCATGTTGTCAATATCCCTCTTTCTGTGGTTGGGCAAAATCAAGATTACTTCCATTGAAAGTTTACCTTCCAAAGGTTCCCCCTGATACTGCTGTTTTATCTCCCACACTGCTCTTATTTCCCAGTTTTTAACTCTTGGGGGCTTAAAAACTACACCGCCTCTCTTTCTTATATACCTGTTGCTTTTAGGAACTGGCAAAGAAGAAAGCTCAAGCTTTATCCTCTTTTCTTCACTCACTCTTTTCTTCAACCAAAAGATCTACTTCTTTAAAGTCCTTTACCACCACATCTACCATCTCTCCCTCTTTAACTAGTCTCTCTGCCTCTAAGTAGCACAGCCCGTCTACTTCTGGTGCTTGAAACCAAAGCCTGCCTACGGGCACAATATTCATTTCCTCGTCGTAGCCATCCACTAGCATCCTAAAGCTTTTACCCAAAAGCCCTCTGTACTTTTCCTTTATAACCTCACTCTGAACTTCGTAAACAAGTGCCTTCCTTCTCTCCTTTTCCTCATCGGGTATAGGGTCTCCTAAAGACTCTGCAAAAGTACCATCCTCGTGGGAATAGCTAAACACACCCACCCAATGAAAATACCCCTTTTGAACAAACTCAATCAATTCCTCAAAGTCCTTTGTGTCTTCCTCCGGATAGCCCACTATGAAGGTTGTTCTCAAGACTGCGTTGGGTATTTTGGAAAAGATCCTTTCCACGAGACTTTCCACAAAATCTTTACCATAGCCTCTTCTCATGCTCTTTAGAACTCTGTTAGAAACGTGTTGTAGCGGTATATCAAAGTATGGCAGGACCTTTGAAGAGTTTTTAATGTAATCAATAAGCTCATCATTCACGTCCGTGGGATAAAGATATAAAAGTCGGACCCACTCTATACCTTCTATATCCTCCAGCTTTTCTAAGAGTTTAAGCAGGGCATTCTTTCCGTATAGATCTCTGCCGTAATAGGTAGTATCCTGCGAAATCAAGCATAGTTCCTTTACTCCGTTTTCTGCTATCCATTTGGCTTCCTCTACGAGTTCCTGTATGCTCTTTGACCTGTATTTGCCTCTTATGAAGGGTATGGCACAAAAGGAACAGAGGCGGTTGCATCCCTCAGATATCTTAAGGTAGGCGTAAGATTTAGGAGTAGTTAATATCCTTTGAACTTTTCCTACTTTCTTTAGGCCCAAAAACTCAAGAATTTGGTCCCAGCTCTCGGTTCCAAAGTATGCCTGAACCTCTGGTATCTCCTTTTGTAGTTCTTCTTTGTACCTTTCCACCAAACATCCCATAACGATGACCTTCTTGTTTTCTACGTATTCAAGTATGTAGTCTATTGCCTCCTCTTTGGCTGGATTTATAAAACCACAGGTGTTTATGATGATGGTGTTTGCCTTTCTGGGATCATCCACCAGTTTTGCGCCCGCTGACTTTAGCTTTCCCAGAAGAATTTCCGTATCTACCAAGTTTTTGGAACAGCCTAAGCTAATAACTCCTATCTTTAGCTCACTTCTTTTGCGTGCCATCTTCCGCTTTCTTTAAAAACTCTTTTGGATTTCTATTAACCTTTATAGTCTTAACGCTACCTCCTTTTTCCTCAACCACCATATAGTTCTCTACCTTTCCATTCTTTTCAACCACCATATATCCTACCACACCCTCCAAATCAGTAAAGGGCTCTTTTGCGTAGGAATACAAAAGGACCACCAAGAGAAGAAAAAGTAATATCATATTTTCTCCTCCTTCATAATAACTAATATAGTCAAATCTCCCTTTAGCATGCCATTTTCAACCCTCTCCACCTTAAAGGCAGAAGGGTACGATACAAAACTTCCCTTTTCCAGAGATTTTAAGAAATTCACTACGTTTGCGTAACTACCTACAAAGGATATTTTAAGCTCTGCAGTAAGATGTTTTATCACATTGGAGGGTTGTTGCTTTTGCTCCTGTGCCTTTTGCTGTGATTTTTGCTGCTGGGATTTTTGCTGTTGCTGTTGTCCTTGCTGTTGTGATTGTTCCTTCACTATCTTAACTACCGCTCTTCCTTCTGGAGTTTTTTCCAAGGTGTAATTTACCTCATTGGGCTTTGCAAGGTTTATGGAAAGTATTCTTACCCCACTTTTGCTTGCTATGGCGCCCAACTTTTTGTATATAGAACTTACATCCTTAGTAGAAGGGATCTCTCCAACTACTAACTCAAGCTCTTGTTTTTTCACTTCCAGTTGGGCCTTTAAATCATCTCGTTGCTTTCTAAGAGGTTCCAAGGCCTTTGGGTTTGTCAATCTCTTTAGCTCTGCTATGCGTGTAGTAAGTTCCTCCTGTTCCTTTCTGCTTTTTTCTAAATCTTCTCTTAAAGGGGTGATTAGCATTGCATAGATGTATCCTATGATGACTATTGGTAATATTAGAAGTATAAACAATTTCTGCCACTGAGGCAGAGCGGCCCATTGGGCCTTTAGCTTTTCCATTACTGCCCCCCTATACTTTTTTCCGCAACGAGTTTTGTGGAATAATACTCATAACCGTTTGGTGTTGTTTTTCTCTCGATAGCACTTATAAAAACTTCCGCATTCTTCTTTCTAAGGCTATTGGCATAAGAGCTTATGCTTGCATAGTCAAAAGAAGATAGCTCAAATTCTGTCTTAAGTTTTCTGTTCTCTATGTCTAGGCTTTGACTATAAGTAAACATCCAACTAACAGAAGGAACGGAACTGGAAAAACTAATAAAGCTATTGTTGAAAGGTTCATAAAGTGATTTCAAGCCTATGAGTATATCTTTACTACGATCTACCATATCCACTTCTGTCTTTGAAACGGATATTTCAGACTCTATTTTTTTCTTTTCTTCCGAAATACGTTTTGCCAATCCCTCTAATCTGTTCTTTTCCACCTGCAATTGATCTATCTGTAGCTTTATTTGTGTTAATTCCTTTGAGATTTTCCAATACCATACACCCATACCTAGAACGCAAACCCAAAGGAGGGCAGATAGATAGTACTGTGCTTTATCTAGTTTTAAAAGCTCACTAACCTTTACCTCCTTCAAAGATACCAATGTGAATTGCGGTAAAGTTTTTTTAGCCTTTTTCTCTTTAAGCAGATTGATTCTTATCATTTTGCCCTCTCCCTTAAACTAAGTATATAGGGGACAAAAAAGTTGGGCGAAAGTTCGCCAGCGTCCAAGAGCCCTAATATAGGCAGGTTTTCAAGTATATAATCCAAGAAACTTTCATTATCTAGGACAACACCTGCAATATAAACGTTAAATATATCGTTTATCACAATTAGATTCCTCACCTCTGCAACGAAGTTTTCTAAAAGTTCCTCAGAAGTGGAGTGTGACTCTGCCTGTTTAATGTATCCTAAATAGTCCCAGTGTATTACTGAATAGGATATATTGGAAGAGCTGTAAGTTAAAAGTATAAAATAGTCGTAATCTATGTATAGAATAGAAAAAGGCAAGGCAAACTTATGATATATACCGTAATTTACTATAGCTAGCACTTCATAGTCTATAATCTCAGGCTTTAGTCCTGCGGAACTGATTAGATTAGCTAGCCTGTTGACAGATTCAGCACGGGCAAGTACCAAAGCCACAGTTAGAGCATCTTCTCCGTGCAAGATAAAGTAATCGTAAGTAGTTTCTTCTTTTATCTGAGTTAATTCTCTTTTTATTATCCATTCTATTGCACTGTTCAAATCTTTTTGGCTTATTTTGGAAGGGTATTTGTATAGCTTTAGTATTCCATCGGTAGCTGGGAGTGATGCTATAACACTATGTCCCTGTAATCCATATTCAGCTACTATCTTTTTTAGGGCTGAAAGTTTTTTATTTTCATCTCTATCCTCAAAGATAATCTCCTGTGGTTGAAAAGTGGGCTTTCCATCTTCTCCTAACTCTAAAAGCCTTATGAAGCTTTTACCAACTTGCAGTGCCAAGTAGTTTTTAGTCCCTTTAACCTTAAAGGAAGGAAAGCTTAAAGCCCTTATACGCTCCAAGAGTTTCATGCCCCTACCTTCCTATTTCTAGATTCCGCTTCTGCTATAACCAATAAAGTTTTTAGCACAGAATCGGGGTTTAGCGAAATACTGTTTATACCCTCCTCTACCAGAAACTCAGCAAAGTCTGGGAAGTCGGAGGGTCCCTGACCGCATATACCCACTTTTTTACCCTTTTCTTTGGCGATGCTTATAAGCTGGGATATTAGCCTTTTGACCGCCTCGTTCCTTTCGTCATAAAGATGTGCCACTAGTCCAGAGTCTCTGTCCAAACCAAGGGTTAGCTGAGTTAGGTCGTTGGAGCCTATGGAGAAGCCATCAAAGATCTCTGCAAACCTATCTGCAAGGATAATGTTGGATGGAAGTTCTGCCATCACATAAACTTCCAGACCGTTTTCTCCCCTTCTTAGTCCATACTCCTCCATAACCTTGAGAACCTTTTCGCCTTCCTCCGGTGTTCTACAGAAGGGGACCATTACCTTGGTGTTGGTGAGTCCCATTTTGTTCCTCACCCGCAGTATCGCCTGACACTCAAGCCCAAAGGCTGGTTTGTAAACCTCCGAATAGTATCTCGACGCACCCCTCCATCCAAGCATAGGATTTTCCTCTTCTGGTTCAAAGAGCTCACCACCTATAAGTCCTTTGTATTCGTTAGACTTAAAGTCAGAAAAGCGCACTATTACAGGATTTGGATAGAAGGCAGCAGCTATTTTGGCTATGCCGTAGGACAGCTTTTTAACAAAGTATTGCGCCTTATCTTCATAACCAAAGGTCAGACTTTCTATCTCCTCTATGGTTCTTTTGAGGTTGATCTGTTTTTTGTCTTTGCCTTTTGCCAGCTTACTTTTGAGGGGTTCCTCCGCATACTTGTATATAGAAGCCATGGAGCAAATTCCCCTCTCATCAATGGCTCCGCATTCTTCAAGCTTTTCCATCAAAGCTTTAAGCTCCCTGTAATAAAGGAGGGCTAAAGGATGGACCTTTATGTAGTTTGCTATGATGAACTCCTCACGTGCCAGTCCTACTCCATCGTTAGGAATAAAGGAATACTTAAAGGCCGATTCAGGATTGCCTACGTTCATCATAACCTTGGTTCTTGTCTTTGGAAGTTCCTTTAGGTTGATTTCTTCTACCTCGTAAGGTATGTAGCCCTCGTATATGTATCCTATCTCTCCCTCTGCGCAGGAGAGAGTGATTTCATCGCCGGTCTTTAGCACTTCTGTTGCCTTGTGAGTACCTACCACTGCAGGTATGCCCAGTTCCCTCGCAACTATTGCTGCATGGGCGGTTCTTCCTCCCCTGTTGGTAATTATACCGCTTGCTTTTTTCATTACGGGTTCCCAGTCTGGGTCTGTTATGTCTGTTACCAGGATCTCTCCCTCTTGAAACTGTCCTGCGTCCTTTAGGTCGTAGATTACTCTAACTCTACCATGAACTACCTTATCGCCTACTGCAATGCCATACAAGATCCTTTTCTTAGCCCTTTCCTCTACTGGCATGCTGATCTTGTAGACCTTTAGTACGTTTTCTTCCTTCCTTGAATGCACCGTTTCTGGTCTTGCCTGGACCACAAATAGCTCGTTTAAAATTCCATCCTTTGCCCACTCTATATCCATGGGCATCCATCTACCGTTCTTTTTGGAATAGTACTCCTCTATCAGAACTCCCCATTTTGCCAGTTTTAAAATCTCCTCATCAGTAAGGGCAAACTGCTTTTGCTCTGAGAGTGGGACGTTGACGATTTTGGTTCTCTCGTGTCCCACTCCATACACCATCTTTCTATCCTTTCTACCGAGCTTTTTCTCTATTATGGCCGAGTATCCCGCCTGAAGGGTAGGCTTGAAGACCATATACTCATCTGGAGTTATCATACCCTGAACCAAAAGCTCACCCAAACCGTAAGTTGCATTTATAACTATCACATCCTTAAAGCCCGATTCTGTGTCTAGTGTAAACATAACTCCGGAAGCACCTAAGTCGGACCTTACCATCTTTTGAACGCCCATAGCTATGCCAACCTTAAAGTGGTCAAAGCCAAGGCTCTCCCTGTAAGAGATAGCTCTGTCTGTAAAGAGGGACGCAAAACCGTCCTTTATAGCGGTTATCACATTCTCTGCACCTACTACGTTTAGGTATGTATCCTGCTGTCCTGCAAAGGAAGCATTAGGCAAATCCTCTGCGGTGGCGGAGGACCTAACCGCCACATCTACCGCAAAGGAGTTATACCTCCGAGAAAGTTCAGAGTAATACTTTTTTATCAATTCCTCCAGTTCTGGAGGAAATTCTCCACCTTTTATAAGTTCCCTAACTTCGTATGCCCTTTTTGCCAAGTCCTGCACATCATTAGGGTTCAAACCTTCCAAAATCTTCCTTATCTTTTCTTCTAACTTGTTATACCTTAGGAACTCATAATAGGCGTTGGATGTTACCACAAAACCGTAGGGTATGTTAATACCGAGCTCTGAGAGGTTTCTGAGCATCTCTCCGAGAGATGCGTTTTTTCCGCCCACCAAGGGCACATCCTCTATGCCCACCTCATCCAACCAAACCAAAAATTTCTGTTCCATGTCTATACCTCCAAAACTATTTTTTCAAAATCTCCAAAGCGGTTAAAAAGTTTTTTTATTCTAAACAGAAGGGCTAATCTATTTCTTCTAACTTCTTGATCTTTATCCATAACAAGAACCTTGTCAAAGAAGCGGTCTATAGGTTCCTTGAGATCCCAAAGATCCAAGGGTTCAAGATTCTCACCCTCAAAGCTCTTTACCTTTTCCCAAAGCTCCCTCTCCTCTTTTTCTTTCATAAGATCCTCCTCAACATGGTCATCTTCCCATCCCTTGGGAAGAATTTTAACGACCCTCCTGTATGCTTCTACTACATCTTTAAATTTTTCCGTTTCTTTCAAATTGGCAAGCGTTTGTACGAGCCTTATTGCGTCTAATGGTTTTAGTGGATCCTTCACTTCCAAAACTGCCCTTACAACATCGTAGCCATATGGCTCCAAGTAGGCTTCCAGCCTGTTTTTCATGAACGCTTCAAAACCCTTTGGGACAGAGCTCAGCACCCCCCTCAGGTTCAAGTTATAATCGCCCTTATCAAGAATTGCAAAAATGCCATAAGCACTACGCCTTAGTCCGTATGGGTCCGAACTTCCGGAGGGTATCTCGCCCACACTCAAAAGGGTTGCTATGTTATCCAATTTGTCCGCCAAGGAAAGGATTTGAGAAACCACTCCCTCGGGCAGGGGGTCTGTGGCACTTTTGGGGAGATAATGCTCGTAGATGGCTTTAGCTATCTCCTCCTCTTCCCCAAAAGCCTTCGCATAAATCATACCCATGTAGCCCTGAAGTTCATCCAGTTCCTTCACCATGTTGGTAAGCAGGTCCGCCTTCGAAAGGAATGCAGCCCTTTTTACTTTTTTTACAACATCCTCTCCAAAGCCAAGGGCTCGTGCGATCCTCTCTGAGAGTTCCATAAGCCTTTGGGTCTTCTCCCACATACTGCCCGCCTTTGGATGAAAGATCACACCTTTTAGTCCATCCACCAGATTTTCCAAGGGGGTCTTTAGGTCCTCCCTGTAAAAGAAAAGAGCATCCTCAAGCCTTGCCCTTACAACCCTCTCATAGCCTGTCTTTATCAAATTGTTCGGAGTATTACCGCTAAAGGCTACAAAGTGAGGCACCAGCTTACCCTCTTGGTTGGCAAGACAGAAAAACCTCTGATGATGTGCAAGAACTGTGATTAAAACCTTCTCGGGTAGTTCTAAATACTTTTCTTCAAAGCTTCCTACCACAGAGAAGGGGAACTCAAGGAGGTTTGCAACCTCCTCCGGAAGGCCCTCTGGATACTGAGGTGTGCAACCTAAGGCGTAAGCTTCTTCCTTTAACATTTCTAAGATCATGCCAAGTCTCTCTTTAAAGTCTGGGATCACGTGGGCACTTTTTAGCTTTTCTTCATACTCATCGGCATTTTCGAGAACTAATGGAGCACCATGCAAAAATCTATGACCGTATGTGATCCTGTCTGCCTTCACCTCACCAAATTGAAGTGGGACAACCTCCTCTCCGTAGAGGGCACACAACCACCGGATAGGTCTTGAAAAGGTCAAGCCTTCTGAATTCCAACGCATCCTTTTTGGGAAAGGAATAGATTGTAAAAGCCCTTCAAACTCCTCTTTTAATTTCTCCAAGGGTGTTTTTCCCTTTTGAACTCTACGAACCGCCACGTACCTTCCTTCTCCCTTTTGGACCTCTATCACTTCCTCTTGAGTGGCAGAGACCTTTTGCAAGAATCCTAAAAGTGCCCTTGTTGGTTTTCCATTCTCGTAAGCTACGCTAACAGGAGGACCGACTATGATCTCCTCTTTTTCCGTGGGTGTGTTCTCAAAGTCTTCTGTCAGAATAGCTAAACGTCGGGGTGTGCCATAGGTCTTTATAACTTTTACCCCTAAGAGTTTTTCAATGCCTTCTTTGAGACTTTCTAGGGCTAGGTTTATAACACCCGTGGGCAGTTCTTCTGTTCCTATTTCAATCAGGAGCTTCATAACTACATCTCCATTAAAAGGGCTTGGGCTAAGTTAGACCAATAAGTTCCCTTTGCCTCTGTGAGGATGGACTCTAAGATCTTCTTTGCATCCTCTTTTCTGTTGCTGTCTAAGAGTATCTGTGCCTTAAGAAGCTGAGCAGAGTAATAGTTAAAGCTGTCTTTTCCTATAGAGTTGAGAACACCTAGGGCTTTTTCTTTTTGTCCTTCTTTATAGTACGCAAAGGCTAACCTCTCGGTGTATAAGGACTTTATTTGATCATCCTTCAGAGATGAGATTATCTCCAAAAGTTTTTTACTGTCTTCTTTTCCATCCAAGGCATAAGATAGAATAAGGGGCTTAAAAGCACCCCCCTTTTTTAGCCCTTCCTCTATTAGCTTTTTAGCCTTCTCCCCCTCTCCCGATTGCACTGCCCTTCTTATCTCCCACTCAAGGTAAGAAGCCTCAAAGTTCCTCTTTTTTTCCCAATCCTTGTAAAAGATGAATAGTCCCGCTCCTAAAAGCAAAATGGCAGGTGGGACCAGATACCTCCAAGGTAAAAACACCATTGATATAGATTTTAAACCATAACCTTCAGGAGCTCATCCACCACCTTTAAGTTCTTTAACACCGACTGAACAGACCTTTTCCACATTTCGCGTTCTTCCGGTAGCATGGGGATTTTGATGACTTCTTCTACTCCGCAGTTGCCAAGTTTGACTGGTACACCTACGCAAGCCCCCTTTACCCCATAATATTCTCCTACTTCTCCATCAAGATAGACAGAGCAGGGTAGTATGCGTTTGTTATTTGTTACTATGGCTTCCACCATTTCCACTATGGACGCAGCGGGAGCATGATAGGCAGAGGTACCCATTAGGTCCACTATTTCACCACCACCGAACTGAGTTCTTTTTATAAGTTCCTGAAGCTTTTCCTTGGTTAGCAAATCCTTTAGGGGTATGCCACCTACGTTGGATATGGAGATCAAGGGAACCATCTCGTCACCGTGGCCTCCTATCACATAGGCGTGAATATCTTGAGGGGAAACACCGATTTCCCTTGAGATAAAGGTTTTAAAGCGGGCTGAATCCAAAACGCCTGCCATTCCCATGACCCTCTGAGGTTCAAAGCCCAGCAGTTTATAAACTGCGTAGGTCATCAGGTCCACTGGGTTAGTTACCACTATCACTATGGCATCTTTAGCGTATTCCTTTATTTTGCTGGCTATAACCGACAGGATTGATATATTCTTTTCCAAGAGATCTTCCCTTGACATACCAGGTCTTCTTGGAAAGCCTGCGGTTATAATCACTATGTCGGAGCCCTCTAAGGCTTGGTAGCCCTCTCCATCTGCGCTTACAGTGTATCCTTCCACTTTGCCGTCAATGTTGAGGGCAGAGAGCATCTGTTGAATGTCAAGGGCTTTCCCTTTAACGGGTTCTATTATCCTGTCTCCGTCCTTTTTGGGCAAGTCAAACATACGTACATCCACCAGTCCCCTTAAGGCAAGGAGGGCGGCTGTATGCTCCCCTACGTTTCCCGCACCTACTACAGAAACTACCTTTCTTAGCTTCATGTCTTTACCCCCTGCTTGCTTTTGATCCAGTTCAAGAGACCACCTTTGAGGAGTACAGAAATTTGCTTTGGAGTGAGGTTGTAAGTGCAAACTATTTCCTCTCCGGTGGTTTTGTTTATAACCACGATTTCTTTACCTTCCTGTAGCCTATTTTTAAGATCCGGGATCAAAAGTTCATCGCCCAGAGAGAACTTGTTGTAGTCCTCTTTGTTTTTGAACTCAAGGGGTACTATACCGAAGTTGACCAAATTGGCATGATGAATGCGGGCGAAGGATTTTGCTATAACTGCTCTAACTCCCAGGAACCTTGGAGCCAACGCAGCATGCTCTCGGGAGGAACCCTGTCCGTAGTTCTCTCCGCCCACTATGATGCTTGCTTTGCCCTTTTTGTCTCTGATTTCCTTCGCTCTTTTTACAAAGTCTGGGTCCACGTAGTGATATACATATTCGCTTATGGCGTAAATGTTGGAACGAAGGGGTAGAATTTGAGCACCAGCGGGCATTATGTGGTCGGTAGTGATGTTGTCTCCCACTATGAGGGAAACCTCTCCTTCTATGCTTTCTGGTAGTTCATCAAACTCTGGCAGTGGTTTTATGTTAGGTCCTCTGTATATTTCTACCTTTTTGGCTTCTTCCTCCGGTAGTGGCTCTATAAAGGCTTCGTCGCCGTAGGGGAACCTTTCTGGCATTTCCACCTTCACCCACGGAATACCCAACTTCCTTGGGTCTATGATCTCTCCTGCAATGGCGCAGGCTACGCAGACCTCAGGGGATGCAAGGTACACCTTCGCGTCAGGTGTTCCAGACCTGCCTTCAAAGTTCCTGTTAAAACTCCTTATGGAAACACCACCGGAGGGAGGTGCAAAACCCATGCCTATACAGGGACCGCAGGCACTTTCCAATATCCTTGCACCAGCCTTTAGAAAAGTCAAAAGGGCACCATTTTGGGTGATCAACTCAAGGGCTTGCTTGGAACCTGGGGCTACAGCAAAGATCACATCAGGATGAATCTTTCTGCCTTCCAGAAGCTTGGCAGCACGTGTTAGGTCCACAAAGGAAGAGTTTGTGCAAGAACCTATAACCACCTGATCTACCTTTATACCTTCCACCTCCCTGACGGGCACTACATTGTCCGGAGAGTGAGGGCAAGCAATCAGTGGCTCAAGCTGAGATAGGTCTATCTCTATGATCTCGTCGTATTCTGCATCAGGGTCAGGAAGGATTTCTACCCAATCCTCCTCCCTTCCTTGGGCTCTCAGGTATGCCCTTGTGATCTCGTCAGAAGGAAAGATTGAAGTAGTGGCACCAAGTTCTGCGCCCATGTTGGTGATGGTAGCCCTCTCCGGAACGGATAGCTCCTTTATACCCTCTCCAAAGTATTCAAAAATTTTGCCCACACCACCTTTTACCGTAAGCCTACGCAAAAGTTCAAGGATAATGTCCTTGGCGGTTACCCAATCGGGTAGTTTGCCCTTCAGATGTACGCCCACGATCTTTGGCATTTTCATATAGAAGGGTTCGCCCGCCATTGCGCTTGCTACCTCAAGACCACCGGCACCTATTGCGATCATACCCATGCCACCGGCGGTGGGAGTGTGGGAATCGGAACCAAGCAAGGTCTTTCCTGGCTTGGCAAATCTCTCTAAATGCACCTGATGGCATATACCGTTGCCGGGCTTGGACAGCCAAATACCATATCTTTTTGCCACGCTCATAAGGTATTTATGGTCATCGGGGTTCTTATAGTCGGTCTGTAGCATGTTGTGGTCTATGTAGCTTACCGAGAGCTCCGTCTTTACCCTATCCACACCCATTGCCTCAAACTGCAGGTATGCCATAGTTCCGGTGGCATCCTGGGTAAGGGTCTGGTCTATCTTGATGGCAATCTCCTCACCGGGTATGAGCTTACCGCTCACCAAATGGCTTTCAAGAATTTTATAGGCTACCGTTCCCTTTGCCATGTGGTCCTCCTTTCAAAAAGGGATGATTTATATTATAGACTTTTTACTCTATAAATTCTACCACGGAGTTTAGCAAGGTTGTTCTAAAAATCCACCATAGCCCTTAAGCATAGCTATAGTGCAAGATGCCAGACAAAAATAACAAAAATAAGTGAGTTGCAAGTACCCAAAAGTTCCAAAGAGTAACACAAGCAATGTTTATCACCAAAGCAAAAGCTGGTAGCACGAGGATGTCAACTTTTGGCATCCATAGACTGGGGTGGTTAGTGGTTAGGACCTGAAACAGTTCTGATACGCTTAGAAATATAAAGGCAAGCCAAGTAATGGAAAAAGTACTAAACAAAGTTTTTAAACGGCGTAGGTTTCCTGTGAGCCTGAGAGCAGAAGCTGCGTTCTTCAAACTGTCTATATAT
>JAEMPM010000085.1:5556-24355 GCA_022759285.1 Thermocrinis sp. | reverse complement strand
TAGAACAGCCTCATTATTTTAAATTATTCCAGCGAAAGCCCGCCTTCAAAATCCTCTAGGCTCAAACTTTCGCAAGCGGATTTCACCTTCTCTATAGCGGTGTAGAAGTCATCGGGGATAACTCTAACACGCACACCATAAGCCTTTTGCACTGCCTTTCTTATGATCTCTCCCTTCATAAGGGCATTGTCCCATCCAAACTCTGCGTACTTCTCATTTACCAATCTATTCAGTTCAAAAAGGGCTTTAGCTCTATTCCTTCTTTCTTCCACTGCAGAGCTAAGAGGGAGCCGCAGGAATTTATCTATTTTTGAAACAAAGCTTTCGTAAAAACTGGCGGAAAACTTGGGCTCGAGCTCTTCTATGGCAAAGCCAAGGGTTATGTATTCGGGTTTCTCAAAGTAGTCTATAAGGTCTTCTTCTAACTGACTGTCGTTCTCTTTAAAAAGTTCCATGTAAAGCCTGTAGGCTTGCTTGGATTTTTCTTTCACATTGGGTGGCTTTTCGGTGTTCAATTCCAAAAAGTAATGATAAAGCTCCTCACTCACTACAATAGCCAAAATTTCATCCACTCCAAGCTCCCTTAGGGCAAAAAACCTATGCTGACCATCTATCACATAAAATTTATCCTCCTTCTGCACCACAATTATTGGCACCAAAAATCCCAACTTTTCTATGGCGGTTTTTAGACGCTCTTTTAAAGTTTCTGAGAGGTCCCTCTGAAAGTGTGGAACTTCGATCTCTTTTACGTCCAGCAAGCACAGAGATAGCGTCCTGTGCCTTACTGGCTCCTGAAAGCTTGCAATTTCCCTCATAGAATTTTATTTTATAATGGATAGCGCAAAGACTAAGTTATCCCCTTTAGAATCTGGAGGGACATCCCAATGAATGATCTTTCTAGAGAAACTTACATAACTTCCTTAAACTTAGCACAGCTGAGAGAGTTAGTTAAGAGCCTTGGGTGGGAGCCTTACAGAGCAGACCAAATTCTAAACTGGGTTTATAAGAAGTTCATTACCAACTTTGAGGAGATGACAAACCTATCAAAGGAGCAAAGGAGATTTTTAAGTGATAATTATTCTATCCACAGCTTAGAACTGGTACAAAAGGTGGAAGGTGGAGATTCTACAAAGTTTTTGTTTAAAACCACCGATGGGCATCTTTTGGAGACAGTGCTAATATACGAGCGGGACCATCTTACTCTGTGTGTATCTTCCCAAGTGGGCTGTGCAGTAGGATGCACCTTTTGTGCCACCACAAAGGATGGGCTTTTTAGAAACTTAAGAACTGAAGAGATCATAGATCAGTTTTTGCAAGTGCAGAGGCATACATCGCAAAAGATAAGAAATGTAGTCTTTATGGGTATGGGTGAGCCTTTGGCTAACTACGAAAATGTTAGGAAGGCTGTGGAGATTATGGTTAGCCCGTGGGGGCTTGACTTGTCCAAAAGGAGGGTTAGCATATCCACCAGCGGGCTTGTCCATCAGCTCAGACTTATGGCTCAGGACCCATTAATGAGAGAGCTAAACTTGGCAGTTTCCATTAATGCACCTACTCAGGAACTTAGAGAAAAGCTCATGCCCCTTTCAAAAACAAACACTCTTCAGGATCTGATGGAAACTCTCTATCAGTTTCCTTACCCTTCCGACAGAAGGATCATGATAGAGTACGTGCTTCTGGAAGGGGTCAATGATGAAGAAGTGCACGCAAGACAACTTGCAAACCTCCTCAAAAAGAAGAGAAAAAAGTTCAAGGTGAATCTCATACCCTTTAACCCAGATCCATCGTTGCCTTACAAAAGACCATCAATGGAGAGGGTTTATAGATTTCAAAAAATCCTTTGGGAGGAAGGTATATCCACCTTCATAAGGTTGAGCAAAGGGGTGGATATATTTGGCGCCTGCGGTCAGCTAAGAAGAAGATTTGTGTTAAGATAAAACTCCTATGGAAAAGAAGGGTAGATGGCTCACCGAACTTATTGTGATAGTTATAATAGTCCTTCTCATTAGGACATTTGTAGCCCAAGCCTACAACATTCCTTCAGGTTCTATGAAGCCCACATTATTAGTGGGAGATTTCATACTGGTGAATAAGCTGGTGTATAGGTTTTCGGAACCCAAAAGGGGCGACATAGTGGTCTTTAAGTATCCAATGGATCCAAACATAGACTTTATAAAAAGAATAATTGCCCTACCAGGAGAGGAAGTTGAAATAAGAAACAATCAAGTTTTCATAAACGGAAAGCCTTTACCTTTAATTGAAGTAGGAAAAGGCGAAGAAAACGGTGTAAGAAAAGTTATTTACGAAGAAGTCTTGCCCGAGGGCATAAAGCACAAAGTCCAGTTCTATGAAGATTTTCCTTTCTCAAAAAGAGACTTTGGACCTGTTGTGGTACCACCCAACCATTATTTTGTAATGGGAGACAACAGAGATAACAGCGAAGATAGTAGATACTGGGGCTTTTTGCCAAGGGAAAACATAGTAGGGAAAGCCTTTGTAATATACTTCTCAGGAGATGTTCCACCTCTGCAGACCACCGATGTTAGCATTGTCACTGGGATAAAACAACTAATACTTGCAATATTACATCCAAGATTTGAGAGGATTGGAAAGCCTCTCATATGGTAAATACGGGAACTTCCGCATCCAAGAACCTTTCTAAGGTAAATAAAAGCACCTTTGGTGGAACCTTTGCAGAATGTAGGGTGTAAATGAAAAGTTCTGGAAGTTTTCTAACATCTACAAAGCTATTAGAAATAGCTCCACCCTCTACTTCCACATATTCGCTGAGTCCATCCAGTATAAGTTCGTATTTCTCCTTAGGTATTTGTTTTTCCAATTCAAAGAGTATGCTACTCAAAAGACCAAGAATAAGTGTTTCATCCTCTAGATTTGCCAAGTTAAAGGTATTCTTTTGTTTAGAAATTCTTTCAATAACCTCATCCACACCCTCCAATATTGGATTTCCAAAGGCTGGACGTATTACAGAGGGGTTTAGAAGCCTAATTTGAGCAAGACCTATGGCGTTTTCAATGCCAGAAAGGTTAAGTCTGTGATAAAGGATAACCCTCTCAATTTTAGCAGTTTTATCAACAGAGTATTCTTCAGGAAGACAGTAAGAGCTAAAGAGCTTAGAGGAAAAAAGCGTCTTTGTTTTCTCTTCAAAGACCACAAAGCTTCCCTTCTCTGGCAAAAAGGGAGTTTTTACAAACCGAAGAACATCACCCGTCCCAAGGTTAAGAAGACCATCTGAAAAGCTTTCCACAAGCTTTATCCGTCTTTCTGGAACACCCAAACCTATCAAGCTCAGTGCTATGGGAAGGCTTGTGATCACATAGAGTTTGGGAGCTAAATTAAGCAGGTTTAAAATGCTTGGTGTATCCTCAGGAAGTAGGTCCATCAAAATTAAAGCTCTCAAGTTTTCTAACTTACCAACAACCTTTTCTATTTCATCCCTTGCAATGGAAAACCTGTGGTATGGTAGCACATTGAAAAGCAAGGAAACATAACTATCTCCCTTTTCGTAAACTCTCAAGTACATATTCCTCTGTAGCAAGCTTTCAGAGTCCAAAGAGTTTATCAAAAAGAGTCCTTCTTCCACTGATAGCACAGTAGGTGCAGATGGTTGAACCTCCTCATGGACCTCCTGCTGGACTGTCTCTTGAACCACCTCCGGATAAGCGATAGAAGGTTGCGGTTGAACTTCTTCAAGTAGCATGGAGAAGAAGTCTGTGTTGTTCTTAAAGTATGTGACCAATTTTGCTTCTTCTATGTATGGGAGTAGCTCAACCTTAACATTATCCGATTTAATTATTTCTTTGAAGTGCTCAGGGCTACAGGAAAACCCTTTAACCGCACCCGCTTTTAGATATAATTCACAGGAAAGATCATCCGCATTAAAGAAGACGCCAGTGGATATATTCCTCGACAAAAGGCTTATAAAAAGATTCATCATTCCCAAATCTGATGGAACACTGTCATGAAGATTTTCAAGGGTACGATAGAGCTTGGCAGATTTATTGAGAAACTCCAAGGGGTTGAAGGGTAAGATCAGTATGTTGAAATCGCTAAAGCCAAACTTTTTAAGCTCTTCCGCCTGCTGATAATCTTCCACCAAAAATATAGGAACGACAAAGTAGCCTTCCTTAAGCAGCTCCCTAAAAAAATCTCTATCCTTCCATCGGAGTATTAAAAAGTCCGGTGAAGTCGCTTTCAGTAGATCCTTAGCCTTTTTCTCATCCAATGCAACCATAAGTTTGTGCCCTGTTATGTCCAAAATATCACCAAAAACAGGATAAAGCTTCTTCTCTTTGTCAAAGAGCAAAAACTTCATTACACTACCTCCCCTTTTTTGGATGCTACAATTAAAAGGTTAAGCTGCTCTCTGAGGATGTTCATAGAATGCACCACCATAAAAAAACCATGCTCCACGTTCAAAAGGGCAGTCTGAAATGCCAAAGAATCTTCCAAAAGCCTTAGCTCTCTTATTCTCCTGTAATACTCATCCAGTTCTGTTCCGCACTCTAAGAGCTTTTTTACCACTTCTTGGCTAAGTTTCAAAGCTTGTTCTCTTGTATCCAAAGCCTGCCTACCTCCTTTCCTCTTTTTCTTGGAATATGGTACCTGCTAAAGAGTATAGATTCTACCTTTTTTAGATCTATTTCATCCAAGCCTTCAAAAATGAGGGCATTTTCCTCCTCCCGATGAATCACGCTTACATTGCCTTTTCCCACCACCACATCACCACCACCCGCCATAAAGCCCACCGCTAAGGACATGGTGGCAAAGTCCAGCACGTTTATTCCCAAGGTGGGTTTTTCTTCCCCTTTTATGACCAGATAGGTACAAAGGGCTAATCCGATCCTGAATAGACTCTCTGCTGTAAAAGGATAATCACCTAGGTCTCCGCGGAGCTCTTTACCATCAAATAGGCTCTTTGACAGCATTCCAAACCTCACCATCAAGGTCTTCTATGCCTTTTACTCCCCTTTTAGCAAACACAAAGAACTCTTCGTTTCCCTTTGCTCCCCTTGGCTTAGCCTTAATAACCCTTAGCACCGAAAAACCAAGTTCTTTTAGAAAGTTTGCTACGTCTAACACTGCCTGCACCTTCTTTTCGTCATCCTTCACTACGCCCTTTTTGACAAACTTTGGGGGAAGCTCAAACTGAGGCTTGACCAGAACCAACAGAAAGCCCTCCTCCTTTAAAAATTTTACCACCACAGGCAAAAGCTTTTTGGAGGATATAAAGGATACGTCCATGGTTATTAGATCTACCTTTTCAGGGATATGTTTCTCTGTAAGCTCCCTTGCATCCGTCTCTTCATAGAGGACAACTCTTGGGTCCTGCCTCAGCTTTTGGTCCATCTGAGCTTTTCCAACGTCTACTGCATAGACTTTCTTTGCGCCTCTTTGCAAAAGACAGTCTGTAAAACCTCCTGTAGATGAACCTACGTCTAAAACTGTAAAGCCCTCCACTGAAAGTCCAAGCTTTTCGAGGGCGTGCTCAAGTTTGTACCCTCCCCTTGAAACGTATCTAAAGGGCTCCTTTATTTCCACCTTTGCATTTTCCTTGATTCGTTGTCCAGGTTTATCTACCACTTTGCCATCCACGAGGACCAAGCCGGACATGATCAGAGCCTGTGCCTTTTCTCGAGTAGGGGCAAGTCCTTTTTCCACAAGATACTGGTCAAGCCTCAAAGCCTAAAAAGATGCTTTATAAGGTAAAGAACAAGCAAAAGAACAAGGGGAGAGAAGTCAACATTCCCATACGTGGGAAGAACGTTTCTTATGGGTTTCAAAAGGGGATCAATCAACGCGTCCAACTTCCTGTAAAAATCACTCTCCCTAACCTGGGGGAACCACGAGCCTATCGCATGAACTAAAACTAAAATTATCAAAAGGTTTATAACGAGAGTGAGCAGTCCTTTGATCATTCAACCAGTTCTAGGATGGCAAGCTCGCAGGAGTCTCCAATCCTTCTAAAGGGAAGTTTGATAATGCGTGTGTATCCACCGTTTCTTCCCTCAAAGCGGGGACCGATCTCCTCAAAGAGTTTCTTTACCACCTTTTTATCAGGCAGTAGCTGAAGAGCTCTCCTCCTGGCCGATAGGTCTCCTTTCTTGGCTAGAGTGATGAGCTTTTCCACAAATGGACGAACTGCCTTTGCCCTCTGCAGAGATGTTTCTATTCGCTCTTCAAGGATAAGGGCTCTGGCTAAGGATCTGTAAAGGGCAAGCCTCTGCTCTTTTTTTCTATCAAAATGTTTCTTTTTAACCCTGTGCCTCATTTTTTACCTCCTACCTGTTAAGTCCATACCTAAGTGTAAACCCATTTGCTTTAGGGCTTCCTTTATCTCGTTTATAGCCTTTCTTCCTACGTTTTTAGTGCTCTTTAGCTCTTCCTCCGTTAGCTTTACTAAATCTCCTATGGTGGTTATGCCCATCCTCTTTATGGAGTTAAGAGCCCTCTGGGAAATGTCAAGCTCCTCGATGGGTAGGGCAAGCTTTTCTATAAACTCGTCTGTGGGAATGGGTTCCTCTATTACTCGAGGGATCTCGTGAGAGATGTTCTCCAGTAAGGAGAAGTTCCTAATAAGTATTGCTATCGCCTCTTTAACCGCCTCTTCCGGGCTTTTGCTTCCATCTGTGTATATCTCCATTATAAGCCTGTCATAATCGCTTCTCTTTTCCACCCTGGTCTTTTCTACTCTGTAGGCAACGTGCTTTACCGGATTAAAGTCCCCATCCACAAGTATCCAACCTACCTCTCCAAAGGATTCCATTTCTTCCGTAGGTACATATCCTACACCCCTTTCAACTCTCACTTCCATATTCAGTTCCACGTTTGGGTCTGTAATGGTTGCCACCTTAACCTCTGGCGTGATCAACTCCACGTTTGGGGGTAGAGAAAAGTCCTTTGCATAAACAGGTCCCTCTCCCTTCTTTTTAAGATATAGCACCTCCACATCAGAGTTTGTCATTCTGAACTTAACTTCTTTAAGGTTTGCCAAGATCTCCAGCACATCTTCCTGTACACCATCAATGGAAGAAAATTCGTGGTAGACACCGTAAATCTTTACTCCCGTTATTGCACAGCCCTCTATAGAAGAAAGAAGCACCCTTCTTAGGGAATTCCCTACGGTTATGCCAAAGCCCCTTTCCAAGGGCTCTATTACAAGACGACCGTAGGTGGGACTTATTTCTTCCCAAAATATCTTGTTAGGATAGATAAGCGGTCTTAGCATACTCTTTCCTCCTTAAACCCTTGAGTAGAACTCTATCACGTATTGCAAATTGATCGGGATCTCAAGCTGAATATCCTTGGGCATGTCTATAACCTTTCCTCTAAAGTTCTCTTTGTCAAGTTGCAACCATGCGGGCACACTTCTTGGATCTATGTTCTCCAAGTTCTCCTTTATTTGAGGGATGTCCCGAGAGGAGGGTTTGACCTCTATTACGTCTCCTACGGATACCAAGTAGGAGGGAATGTTAACCTTCTTGCCATTTACTAGAATGTGGCCGTGCACCACAAACTGCCTTGCTTGCCTCCTGGTGCATGCAAATCCAAGCCTATAAACCACATTGTCCAACCTTCTCTCCAAAAGCTGGAGAAGAACTTGGCCTGTGTTACCCTTTGACTTGGATGCCATATCAAAATACTTTCTGAACTGCTTTTCTCTTATGCCACCGTAGAGGAACTTTAACTTCTGCTTTTCCATAAGTCGGAGTCCGTATTCGGTAAGCTTTCTCTTTCTTCCTTTTACCCTACCATGTTGTCCAGGCGGAAAGTTTCTCTTGCTCAAAATCTTGGGAGCACTTTTCTTACCTGATACTACCACACCGAACCTTCTGTCTATCCTTACCCAAGGACCTATGTACCTACCCATGCTTCATACCCTCCTTTTTGCGGGTGGTCTGCACCCATTGTGGGGCAGAGGAGTTACATCCCTTATCTTGGTTATCTTCAATCCCGCTGCATAAACAGCCTTCAGGGCTGACTCTCTTCCTGCACCCGCTCCTTTGATCCACACTTCCGCCTCCTGCAACCCATACTCTTGCATAGCTCTCTTCACTGCCTTTTGGGCTGCAAGCTGTGCAGCGTAAGGAGTGCTCTTTCTGGTACCCTTAAAACCTACGGTACCGCCGCTTTCCCAGACCAAAGTATTACCTTGCATATCCGTTATGTTCACTATGGTGTTGTTAAAAGTGCTAAGAATATGGACTATACCTTGCGTTACAATTCTCTTTTGTTTTTTTGCACCTTGCTTTTTCTTTGCCATTGCTCTCCTCCTTACTTAGCTATCCTCTTCCTAGTGCCACCAACTGTTTTTCTCTTACCCTTTCTTGTTCTTGCGTTGGTCCTTGTTTGTTGGCCTCTTACAGGAAGGCCTTTTGCGTGTCTTACACCTCTATAACAGCCTATGTCTATCAATTTTTTTATGTTCAGCTGAACCTCTCTTCTCAGGTCTCCCTCTACCTTGTAATTTTGTTCTATGAATTTCCTTATAGTGTTAAGCTCATCAGGAGTTAGCTCACCTAAACGCTTCGTGCATGGTATGCCCGTCTTTTCGCATATCTCCTTCGCCCTCGACCATCCTATGCCATAAAGGTAAGTGAGGGCTACCTCTAACTTCTTATGATCTGGTAGGTCTACACCCGCTATCCTTGCCATAGCCTTCCTCCTTAGTTACCTTGCCTTTGTTTGTGCTTTGGGTTCTCGCATATAACCATAACCCTGCCTTTTCTCCTTATGATCTTGCATTTGGCACATATAGGTTTTACAGAGGGTCTCACCTTCATCGCAAACCTCCTAAAGGATGGATATTATAACACATTATTCTCTGTATATGATCCTTCCTCTTGTTAGGTCATAAGGTGAGAGTTCCACCTTTACTCGGTCTCCGGGTAAGATCCTTATAAAGTGTACCCTCATCTTTCCAGAAACGTGAGCCAATACCGTATGCCCTGTATCTAACCTTACCTTAAACATAGCGTTGGGCAATGCTTCTTCTACCGTTCCCTCAAGGACAATCCCCTTTTCTTTGTATTGCTCTTGATCTTTCTTCTTAGCCATCAAAAACCTCCTTGGTAAACTGGGTTAAAACCATTGGACCGTCCTTGGTTATTGCTACCACATATTCATAGTGAGCAGCAGGGCTTCCGTCTGCAGTCAAAACAGTCCATTGATCCCCGTTGTGGGTGATCTCGGAGGTACCAAGAGCAAGCATGGGTTCTATGGCAAGCACCATACCTGCACGCAGTTTCATATCCCTTTCGTATTTAAAATCCTCCATATGGTTTGGTACAAAGGGAGGTTCATGCACTTTCCTTCCTATGCCGTGTCCTCCCAGGTTCTTCACAGGATAAACACCGTACTTGTCTGCAACTCTCTTTATGGTTTTAGTGATATCCGACAGGAAGTTTCCGGGTACACAAACTTTTACCGCCTCCTCAAGGGCTTCCTTGGTGGCTTTTAGTAGTCTCTCCTTATCAGGGTCTATCTTTCCCACGGGCACTGTAATAGCAGAATCGCCCGCGTATCCATCAAGGATAGCACCAAAATCCAAGCTGACTATATCGCCCTCTTTTATGATCTGATCCTTCTTTGGCAAACCATGCACTATTGCAGAATTTACAGAAACGCACAACGCAGCTGGATAAGAAATTTTACTAAAGGGAGGTCTATAGTTGAGAAAGGCTGGCCTTGCTCCTCTTTTTTTTACCTCTTCCCGCGCGATAAGGTCAAGTTCAAAAGTGGAAACTCCCGGCTTTACATACTCCGCCACTGTCTCTAAAACTTCCACCACCACGTCGCAAGCCTTTCTGATCTTATCCAGTTCCTTTAAAGAGTAAAGCTCCACCTGTGTCTTTTCAGCCATCCCTCACGAGACCCTTAACCTCTTCAAAGAGCTCTTCAACTCCTTTTCCTGCATCTAACTTATATATTATACCTCTCTCCTGATAAAATTCAATAAGGGGTTGGGTTTGCTTCCTATAAACCTCAAGGCGCTTTCTTACAACTTCTTCTTTGTCATCATCCCTTTGTACCAGGGTACCACCGCATAGGTCGCATACTCCTTCAACCTTGGGTGGGTAATATTTCACATGATAGACCGCACCGCACTTTGAACACACCCTTCTGCCCGATAGCCTGTCTATTATTACCTCATCTGGAACATCAAAAAATAGAACCTTTGAGATCTTTTCACCTTTAGCTCTTAACATCTCTTCCAAAGCTAATGCCTGATTGACAGTTCTTGGAAATCCATCCAAGATCACGTTGCCATCTTTGGGCATTGTTTCCTCTATGAGCTGAACTATGAGTTCATCGGGTACCAATTCGCCCCTGTCCATGTATTCCTTAGCCTTCTTCCCCAAGGGTGTTTGGTTCTTTACCGCTTCCCTCAGGAGGTCTCCAGTAGATAGGTGTAAAAATCCCATCCTTTGGGACAAAAGCTTAGCCTGAGTGCCTTTACCTGCACCGGGTGGTCCTAAAAAGACTAAAATCACTTTACCTTCCTCCTAAATTGGGTGTATTTTCTTTGAAGTAAACTTGCTTCTATTTTGTTTATAGTATCAAGGGCTACACCCACCACTATCAGGGCAGTTGTTCCTCCATAATAGAAAGGCACTTTCAGCCAAAAGCTAACAAAGACGGGAACAACAGCAACTATGCTTAAGAATATAGCACCCACAAAGGCAAGTCGGTTTATTATCCCTTCCAAAAGTTTTTGAGTGTCTTGCCCAGGTCTTACTCCTGGAATAAAGGCACCTGCCTTTCTTAAGTTTTCAGCCACCTCCGCCGGATTTATTAAAACCGCAGTATAGAAGTACGTGAAAAAGATTATAAACATGACATACAGGAAGTTGTAAAGGAACGTGGTCGGATTGAAGGCATCGTGCAGTGCTTTGGCAATGGGATGTTGGATAAAACCAAGCACGGTAGATGGGATTATGAGCAAAGACTGGGCAAAAATGATAGGTATAACGCCCGCTGGGTTGATCTTTATGGGTAAGTAAGTGGAACCACCAATCACCTCCTGCCTGCCTATTTGCCTTCTTGGATGCTGTACAGGAATTCTTCTTTCTGCCTCTTGCATAAAGACTATGCCAAAGGTCACCAACAGCACAAAAATGATGGCACCTACCACCGCAAAGGGTGTAAGGTCTCCGTTTCTTAACATTTCATAAACCCTTATGACCGCGTTAGGAAAACCAGCCACTATACCCGCAAAGATAAGCAAAGACATGCCGTTGCCTATGCCCTTCTCTGTTATCCGATCTCCCACCCACATTAAAAACATGGTGGAAGCTACAAGAGCAACCACTGTGGTTATTATGAAAAAGAAGCCACCCTCTGACACAAGGGGAATACCTTTTGGAGACACCTGCCCCCTGAGCCATAGGGCAATACCCATAGACTGCACAAAAGCCACAAACAAGGTCAAATATCTGGTGTACTGGTTGAGCTTATACCTTCCATAGTCTCCCTCTTCCTTCGCCAACTTCTGAAGCTCCGGTATTGCTACTGTCAATAGCTGCATCATTATGGAAGCGGAAATATAGGGCATCACACCCAAGGCAAAGAGAGTCATACGGGAAAGATTTCCCCCTGAGAAGATGTCATACAGATAAAAGATCGTTCCCTGAAAGCTCTTAAAGAAGTCTTGCAAAGCGGAAACATCCACACCGGGCAGGGGTATATGACTACCCAGCCGGTAAATAGCAAACATCAAAAGGGTGTATATAAATCTCTTCCTTAGATCTTCTATAGCAAAAACTTGCTTTAGGTACTCTATCAAGCGATCACCTCGCAGGTCCCACCTGCTTTTTCAATTTTTTCCTTAGCACTTTGAGAAAAGGCGTGTGCTTTCACCACAAGCCTCTTGGTTATCTCTCCATCACCCAGTATTTTCACTGGCATTCCCTTTTTCACAAGACCCTTCTCTAAGAGCTTTTCTGGTGTGACTTCCTCGCCTTCGGAGAAGTATCTGTCTAAGGTCTTTACATTCACCACTGAATACTCAATTCTGTTAGGGCTTCTAAAGCCCCTTTTTGGAATCCTCTTGTGGAGGGGTGTTTGACCACCCTCAAACCAGGAAGGAAGCCTCCTATCTCCAGACCTGCTCTTTTGTCCTTTGTGTCCCCTACCTGCAGTTTTTCCATGGCCGGAACCTGGACCTCTACCTACCCTTTTCCTTTCCTTTGTAGCACCTGGGTTTGGTGCAAGTTCATGCAGTTTCATCTTTCACCTCCTCCACTTCTACAAGGTAATGAGCTACTTTTATGTTACCCCTGACCATAGGGTTGTCCTCGAGCACCCTTTCATCTCCCACTTTTCTCAGACCCAAGCTTTTGACTGCCTTTATGTGTTTTTCTGGCTTTCCTGCCAAACCTCTAACCAAACGTACTCTTAACTTACCCATCTTTAAACCCTCGCATAAAGTTTATATCTTTTTCTTAGTTCCTCTTCACTTATGCCTCTGAGTTTAGCCTCCTCTTCAAGGGTGGTTAGCTTTAAGAGGGCATCAAAGACCGCTCTTACCACGTTGTTGGGGTTGGTGGAACCCAAGATCTTTGTCAGCACATCCGTATATCCTGCCAGTTCAAAGATGGGTTTTGCAGCACCACCCGCCACTATACCCGTTCCCCTTCTAGCTGGCATAACCTTTATCATCGTAGGACCATAATGTCCTATCACATCGTGGGGAACCGTTCCCTCTACTATAGGTACCCTTATTATGTGCTTTTTACCATCCTCTATTGCCTTTGCTATGGCTATGGGCACTTCCCTTGCCTTTCCAAGACCAAAGCCCACAAAGCCTCTCCTATCTCCTACTATTACCAAAGCACTAAAGGAGAACCTCTTTCCACCCTTTGTAACCCTTGTGGTCCTTTTGGCGTATATAAGACGTTCTTCCAGTTGAAGCTGATCTTGGATTTCAAGGATGTTCTGTTCCTTCCTTCTTTCGTCAATCAACCTTTCAATGGATACACCACCCATTTTAGCCTCCTTTTTTCAGAACTCTAAACCAAGCTCTCTGCATTTATCTGCAAAGGCTTTAATTTTACCATGATATAGGAATCCACCTCTGTCAAAGACCACCTTCTTTATACCCTTTTCCAAAGCCTTCTTAACCAGAAGTTCCGCAACCTTTTGTACGTCCTCTATGGACTTTCCACCCCTCTTGCCCGTAAGCTGGACATAGTCCCGATCTATAGAGGAAGCAGAGACCAAAGTCCTTCCGGTGGTGTCGTCTATGATCTGCGCATAAAAGGCAGTTAAACTTCTATATACGCAGAGCCTAGGTCTTTCTGGAGTACCAAAGATCTTCTTTCTTATTCTTTTGTGTCTTCTTTCTCTTCTTTCATGCCTGCTTAACTTTGCCATTTTCTCTTACCTCCTTACTTACTTACCTTTTCCACCTTTGCCCTTTCCTGCAGCTTTACCTGCCTTGAGTCTTAGTTGCTCTCCTTCATACCTTATGCCTTTACCCTTGTAAGCATCTGGCTTCCTGAAGGCTCTTATCTCCGCTGCTACCTGTCCTACCCTTTGCTTGTCAACACCACTGACGTAAATTTTGTTCTCCTTTACTTCTATCTTCACATCGTTGGGTATAGGATATACAACCGGGTGAGAGTAGCCCAAGTTCAACTCTAAGTTGTTTCCTTTTACCGCTGCCCTGTATCCCAAACCTACTATCTCAAGGACCACCGTATAGCCTTCCGTCACGCCTTTAATCATGTTCCTTATAAGCGCAGCCATGGTGCCATGAATTGCCCTGTGAAAAGGTGCATCGGAAGGTCTTTCCAACTTTATATGATTGTTTTCTATGCTCAGCTTTATGTCCGGGTGGATAGCCAAAGAGAGTTTACCCTTTGGTCCTTCTACATTTAAAACACCATCGATGTAATTTACCTTTACATTGCTAGGTATTTCTATGGGCTTTTTACCTATCCTTGACATGGCTCACCTCACCATACATAGGCTATTACCTCTCCACCTTTGCCGAGCTTTCTTGCCTCATGATCTGTTATTACTCCAGCATCGGTGGAGAGTATGGCGATTCCAAGACCTTTCCGCACATGGGGCACCAAGTGCTTTGGCACATAGATCCTTCTACCGGGCTTGGAAACCTTAACCAGTCCCCTTATTACACTCTTGGTCTTTTTGGGGTCTGCATACTTTAGATAAATCCTGAGCTTATATTGGGTGCCCTTTCTGTGCTCCTCAGAGTCAAGCCTTTCCCACTTGAGAATGTATCCTTCTTTTTGCAAAACGTTAAGAATCGCCTCTTTTAGTTTGGAGGAGGGAACATCCACATAATCCTTTCTTCTCATTATGGCGTTTCTTATAGCTGAGAACATATCCGCTACTGGGTCCATTTTTTAACCTCCTTACCAACTGGCTTTTCTCACACCGGGGAGCTCTCCCCTAAGGGCACGTTCTCTAAAGCAGAGCCTGCACATGCCAAAGTACCTTATAAAACCCCTAGGTCTTCCACAAAGGGGGCACCTGTTCTTTCGCCTAACCTCATACTTTGGAAAGTGCTTAATATCCTTTGCAACCTTTGCCTTTCTAGCCATCTTTACCTCCTAAAAACTCCTTATTGGTAAGCCCAACAAAGCTAACAGCCAAAGGGCTTCTTCGTCAGTCTCTGCTGTAGTGTGAATGATTATATCCATGCCCCTTATTGCATCCACCTTTTCGTAGTCTATCTCTGGGAAGACGATTTGCTCCGCAATGCCAAAAGCGTAGTTCCCTCTACCATCAAAGGACCTTGGATTAAGACCCTTAAAGTCCTTGACCCTTGGCAGGGCAACGGATATGAGTTTGTCCAAGAAGTCCCACATCCTTTCTTTGCGAAGGGTAACCTTTAGACCTACGGGCATACCCTTTCTGAGCTTAAAGCCTGCCTCGGACTTTTTAGCTCTCCTTACTGCGGGCTGTTGTCCCGTTATGGCCCTCAGGTCTTCTATAGCCCTCTCCAAGTACTTTATGTCCTTGACCGCTTCACCTACACCCATATTGACCACTATCTTTACCAGCCTGGGCACTTCCATAGGGTTTTTGTACCCAAATCGTGCTATCAGCTTAGGAACCACTTCTTCCTTATACTTCTTATAAAGCCTTGGAACATATTTGGTTTCCACGCTCATTTTTTAACCCTCTCTCGGACTAAGTCTATGTTTTCACCACATTTTTTACAGAACCTGTATTTTCTCAGTGTGTCTCCCTCTTGCACCATCCTAAACCCCACTCTTGTAGGCTTTCCACACTTGGGACACACCAACATCACATTGCTTATGTGTATAGGTGCCTCAAACTCGTATATACCACCTTCTCTCACACCGGGAATTGCCTTCACGTGCTTTTTAACAAAGTTAACATTCTTGACAACCACTCTGTTTTCTTTCTTAAGCACTTTTATAACCTCACCGGTTTTCCCCTTTTCCTTTCCTCTCATTACAACTACTGTATCACCCTTTTTGATCTTTGCCGCCATTAGACCACCTCCGGTGCAAGGGACGCAAGTTTAGTAAATCCTCTGTTTCTGACTTCCCTTGCTATGGGTCCCAATATTCTGGTGCCCAAGGGCTCTCCGTACTGATTGAGTAGAACCACCGCATTGTCGTCAAACTTTATGTAGCTACCGTCCGGTCTCCTGATTTCCTTCTTGGTCCTGACAACTACCGCCCTATATATATTGCCCTTCTTGGCAGGGCTGTTGGGGGTTGCTTCCTTGACTGTCACTGTAACCACATCCCCAGGAACTGCATACTTCCTTGGGGCATAGGGTATACCTATTACTTGAACCTTTTTAGCACCTGAATTGTCTGCAACATTACAATAAGTCTGCCTCTGTATCATGGCTTCTCTCCTGAATAAATGAGACTATTAATTATATCAGAAAAATTTCAGGTTTGCAAAAAAATCCACTACGGCTCTTCCTATCTACATAGACAGAGATTCTCTATCAAAGCGATATACTCTTCCACAGAAGTTGCAAACCACTTCTGCTGGACCTTCGGCGAGTATTTCTTCTATTTCCTCCATGCTCAGGAGACTAAGGCTCGCCTTAGCAATCTCTTCGTTACAAGGGCAGTAATACTCAATCTCCTTCAGACCCACAATCCTAGGCTTCATATCCCCGATGAGCTCTTCCAGAAACTCCTCCGGTCTCTTCTCCAAGGAAAGGATTTGAGAATAGGGAGGTAGTTCTCTGATCCTTTTGAGAAGCAACTCTTCAACTTTTGGGCTTGTGCCACCCATAGTTTGAATCATGTAAGCGCCCGCGTGCTTGACACTTCCATCCTCCTTCAAAACCACGCCTAAGTCTAAGGCAGTTTTTATCTGTTCAGACTGTTCAAAGTAATACAGAAGGTTTTCCTTTATGCTTTTGCTAACTACTGGGATTATGCTGGTGTATGGAGTGCCCATACGGAGTTCTTTAACTACGGTTATGGTTTCCTCCCCCTCTGGATCTCCTTTGCCAATAAAGCCCCTTACCCTACCCATACCGTCTGCTTCTGCTACCAAGGAATATTCCGGAGTGCTTAATTTCAAAAGCACCTTTTGAGAGCTCCCATGTTTTAGAAGAGAGGAGAGGATTAAAGCGGACAGAAGCCATTCACCAAGTAAAATTGTGGAGCCGGGGTCCAACTGATGGACCCTTCTGGCAGTTTCCACTACCCTGTCCGCCTTTATAACATAAACCCTTATGGGTTCCTCCTTGGGAACCGCTATAACCGCATAGTCTCTCTCTTCAAAATAGTTTCTCAGGTCCTCCTTCGTCTGCTGGTCTAAATCTTTGTACAGCATAATGGATGAATATAAGCTACCTTATAAAGTTTTGCCCTCTATTACATCACCACCATCACCGCCTTCCTTCTTTTCCGCAGACTGATATATGTATCCACCTACCTTTCCAGCAACTTCGAGCACTCTCTCTGTGGTTCTTCTTACCTCATTGATGTCCTGAGATTCTGCAAAGACCTTTTTGCCCTCTTGGATGACCTTTTCCGCTTCTGAAACAAGGTCTGAAGGCAGTTTGTCCCTGTTTTCCCTGAGGACCTTTTCCAAGTTGTAAAGGTGCATATCCAGTTGGTTCTTGGCTTCAATGAGCTCTTTCTTTTTCCTGTCTTCCTCTTCGTGCATTTGGGCTTCTTTGATGATTCTTTCTATGTCCTCTTGGGTGAGTCCAGAAGAAGGTTGAATCCTTATGGATTGCTCCTTACCAGTTCCAAGGTCTTTGGCGGTCACATGCAGTATACCATCCACGTCTATGTCAAAGCAAACCTCTATCTTTGGTACTCCTCTTGGTGCGGGTGGTATACCCGTCAGGTAGAACTTACCCAAAGACTTGTTGTCCTTTGCCAAGGGCCTTTCGCCTTGTAGGACGTGAATTTCTACTTCTGTTTGATAGTCTGCAGCGGTGGTGAATATCTCGCACTTTTTGTAGGGAATAGGTGTGTTTCTTGGTATCAAAACGGTCATAACTCCACCGTAGGTTTCTACTCCCAATGAAAGGGGTGTTACGTCCACGAGAAGTATTTCCTTTACCTGACCGGAGAGTATGCCTGCCTGTATGGCAGCACCTACCGCAACCACCTCGTCAGGGTGTACGCCCTTGTGAGGTTCTTTTCCAAAGAATTCTCTTATTCTTTGCTGAACCAAAGGAATACGAGTGGAACCACCTACAAGTACTACATCATCTATGTCTTCAGGTCTGAGCTTGGCATCCTTCAAAGCTTTCTCTACGATCTCCATAGTCCTATCTACCAGATCCTTGATCATTTCCTCAAGCCTTGCTCTGGTCAGCTTTTTCTGTAGGTGCAAGGGTTGATTGGTAGATGGGTCTATTGTAATAAAGGGAAGGTTGATCTCCGTTTCAAGCTTAAAGGAAAGTTCCTTTTTGGCTTGCTCGGAGGCGTCTTTTAGTCTTTGTAGGGCGGTTTTGTCCTTTCTTAGGTCTATGCCGGTTTCTTTCTTGAACTCCTCTATGAGCCATTCCATTATCCTCTCGTCTATGTTGGCACCACCCAAATGGGTATCTCCTGCAGTTGCCTTTACCTCTATAACACCATCTCCACCCTCAAGGATGGACACGTCAAAGGTACCACCACCAAAGTCATAGACCAGTATTCTTACATCGCTTTTCTTGTCAAGCCCGTAGGCAAGAGCTGCGGCGGTGGGTTCGTTGAGTATTCTGAGAACCTCAAGCCCTGCAATCTTACCCGCATCCTTGGTAGCCTGTCTTTGCCTTTCGTTAAAGTAAGCAGGCACCGTTATGACCGCCTTGGTGATCTTCTCTCCCAAGTAGGCTTCTGCAGCTTCCTTTAGCTTTTTGAGAACTAGGGCACCGACCTCCTCCGGACGTACCTTTCTTCCAAGATTTGGGATTTCAAAGCTTGCGTCTCCTTTTTCGTCCGGAACAACTCTGTAGGAAACCCTCTTTGCTTCTTCCTTTACCTCTTCAAACTTTCTTCCTATGAACCTCTTTGATTCATAAACGGTATTCTCGGGATCCAAAATGGCACGCCTTTTGGCAGGCTCACCCACCAATATTTCCTTCTCTTTTGTCCAAGATACCACGGAGGGGGTAAGCCTTGAACCCTCCTGATTTTGTATAACCACAGGCTCATCGCCTATCATAACAGCAACAACCGAGTTGGTAGTTCCCAAGTCAATCCCTATAACTTTCTCCGCCATAGTTACACCTCCTTATCTTTATAGTTTAAAACTTTAGTCCATTTTTGTCAAGTTTTTTATGTGAACTTTTCTAAAAACACGAACC
>JAEMPM010000085.1:0-5456 GCA_022759285.1 Thermocrinis sp. | reverse complement strand
TGTGTGGTTTTGAGATAGCAGGGGTTTGGGGCTAAGGCTTTTTTAATGATAAACTATACTTTGCAATGATTGAGTTTATGAGATTCAGATATTATGCCTACGGGGTTTCTTTACTTCTTCTTGGACTCTCTGTGTTTTTACTGTTTTGGAAAGGTTTGAACTTGGGACTGGACTTTACCGGCGGCACCCTCTTAGAGGTTCGGTTTGAAAAGAAAGTGTCCTTGGGAGATGTTAGGAAAGCTCTGAAAACTACGGGATTGCGCGCATTTCAGGTGCAAGATACTGCGCAAGGAACCGTGATTGTAAGGTTAAAGGTGGATGAGCCAAAGGATAAAGCGCTTAATGCCTTAAAGACTTTGGGAAACTATCAACTCCTACGGGTGGAAACTATAGGAGGTATTGTCAGCAAAGAACTGAGAAACAAAGCCTTTTGGTCAATAATAACAGCCCTTTTGGGCATACTCCTATACTTGGCTTACCGTTTTGAACCCATTTGGGGATTAGGTGCTATCATTGCCTTAGCCCACGATGTTTTGATAGTTGTTGGAGCATACTCTCTCACCCAGTTTGAGGTAGGCTTGGATGTCATAGCTTCTATCCTTATCGTGGCGGGATATTCGGTAACTGATACGGTGGTGGTCTTTGACAGGATAAGGGAAAACCTAAAGCTCAGAAAGGGCACAGACTTTGAAAGTCTGATAAACATCTCCATAAACCAAACCCTTTCAAGGACCTTGATGACCTCTTTGACAGCCTTTGTGGTATCCTTTTCCCTCTTTGTGCTTGGGGGACCAGCCCTGTCTAATATTATGTTTGCCTTTGTAGTGGGTATAGTGGTGGGGACTCTGTCTTCTATCTTTGTAGCAAGCGCCCTCGTGTTGGATATAAAGAAATTCTTCCTAAAGGAAGTGCTGGCCTAATGTTGGTTTTAAAAGAGTTTGGAGACAAGGACAACTTTTACAGGTTTTTAAAGGACAAAGTGGGTGTTTTTTTTAGGGAGGCGGAGCAGAGGAGCCACGAAGGGATCCATAGAGTACTGTATTTTGAAAACAGACAGATAAACCCTCAGGTATTCTTTGAGTGTGCAAGGCAAGGTTGTTTGCACGCATACAAAAACGAAAACCGGTTCGCCCTGTCTGGTACAGAAGCACAAATAAAGGAATTCTGCCGGTGTCTTTCCCAATTCCACAAGGACTTAGCCCTTGAGATTTTACAAGCATTGATGAACTATCGGAAAAAGTCCTTTAAGCTCCAGTTCAACTACAAAATTCTGCCCTTGGGTATAAAGACTGCCATAATGGGCGTTCTTAACGTAACTCCTGACTCTTTTTCCGACGGTGGGCTTTATCTAGATACGAGCTCTGCGGTGAAAAGGGCAATGCAGATGGCGGAAGAGGGGGCGGAGATCATAGATATTGGGGGAGAATCCACAAGGCCGGGCTCCCAAAGGATCAGTGCGGAAGAAGAGCTAAAAAGGGTTCTTCCCGTTCTAAAGGAGGTCAGAAAAGAGCTTCCAAAGGTCTGGATCTCTGTGGATACATACAAGGCAGAGGTCGCTAAAGTTTGCCTTGAAGAGGGCGCAGATATCATAAACGATATAAGCGGGGGAACCTTTGATCCAAAGATGTTTGAAGTGGTTTCTCAATATCAGTGTCCTTATGTTCTCAACCACATAAAGGGAAGACCGGAGGATTGGAAGAGTATGACCATAGTCTATGAGGACGTGGTTCATGAGTCTATTGGGTGGCTGTGGGAAAGGCTCGGCAAGCTCAAGGCAGTCGGCTACAAAGGGCAGGTTATAATAGACCCAGGCATAGGCTTTGGGAAACTTCCAGAGCACAACGTGGAAATCCTCAAGCGTTTAAACGAATACAAGATCTTTGGGGCACCTATACTGGTGGGGGTTTCAAGGAAATCCTTTATTGGTCTTGTGTTGGAGGGGCTTTTAAGAAAAAAAACGGAACCTAAGGAGAGGCTATACGGAAGCCTTGGTGCCCTTGCTTATGCAGTGGTGAAGGGTGCCAATATTGTCAGGGTGCACGATGTGAAGGAGACGAGGGAGTTTTTAGCCCTTTTGGATACGGTGAGAACCTATGGAGATTTTTGAGTTTATATCCTACAAGGACGTTTTGGATATACTGGGAGCTTCTCTGTTCGTGTATGGTGTGCTTTACTTTCTTAGGATCACAAAGGGTATTCAAATACTCAAAGGTTTGATTTTACTGGCGCTAATATGGGCTCTTGCCAGCATTCTGGACCTGAGGACGGTTTCCACCATCTTCGAAAAACTCTGGACTGTTGGACTCTTTTCTTTGGTGGTTATTTTTCAGCCAGAGATCAGAAAAGCCCTTAGCAAACTGGGTCAGGCTACCAAGCTAACCTCCTCTAGACCTTTGGAGGAAAAGATAGTGGAAAGAATAGTGCGTGCCTGTGCTTTTATGTCCGAAAGGCAGATAGGTGCCCTGATAGTGATAGAGAGAAATCAGAACCTGGACCCCCTTCTGGAGGGCTGTGTGATCATTGATGCAGTGGTTTCCGTGGAGCTTCTTATCACCATATTTGATCCTCTTACTCCTTTGCACGACGGTGCGGTGGTAATAAGGGGAGATAGGATAGCCTATGCGTCCTGCGTGCTACCCTTATCCAAGTCTTCGGAAATTCCCAAAAAGTATGGCACAAGGCATAGGGCTGGACTGGGAATATCAGAAGAATCTGACGCCATAGCAGTTATCGTCTCTGAAGAGACGGGAGAAATATCCGTAGCAGTAGGTGGTAAGTTTCACAGGAACTTGGATCAAGAACTTTTAAAGAGCTTGCTTTTGAAGGAGCTGGGCATTAATCTATAAAGCTATGAAACTAAAAACTACCATCAAAACCAAGCCAAACTTAAGCGTTGTGCTTGGTCCCTTTGTAGGTCTTTTGGAAAAGTCTACTGAAAGCCTTTTAGAGCAGTTGGAAGAAGAAGCCCAAAAGAATAGATGCATAACACACTTTGTTAGAAGAAAGCCAAGGTTCTTCTTTTCTGAGGAGGTCCCACAGAAGGAGATACCCTTTAGCCAAAGCCAATGGGAAAGCATAATGAATCAACTAAAGATTGAGCTTGATAAGGAGGAATTGGAAGTTGCCTTAGCAATTCTCCATCAGGTGGACCACAGAGGCTTCTTTGTGGGCGACGAAACCCAGATAGCCAAAGAGTTTAGAACTTCCAAAGAATTCGTAGAGGACCTCAGAGAGTTTATAATGACCGAGCTTGAGCCCGTGGGCATTGCTTCTAAGGGCTATGAGGAATTTTTCTGCGTCCAGTTGAAGGAACTTTATCCAGAGGAGCCGGAGCTCTGTCAGAAGGTGTTGGAGTTTTTAAAGACAGGTGCAGGAGATCAAAGGATAAAGGACATTACTACCCGGCTGAGGCTAACACCCTTTGAAGGAGAGCAGAGCCCTTACAAAGTAGGTAGCGTGGATGTGATCCTTGAGAGGGATCAGGACGGTTGGCTGGTGCTTTTGATGGAGGATTTTATAGACTTTGAGATCCAAGAAGGAGAAAGAGAAGAAAAGGAAAGGGCCCTGCGGTGGAAAAGACTACTGGACTTAAGGAGAAATCTCTTGAGAAGATGCATAAACTTGATGGTAGAAAGGCAGGAGGACTTTTTGTTGGGAGTTGGTCCTCTTAAAGCGTTGGAGCTAACAGAAGTTGCACAAAAGCTTGGCGTTAGTGTCTCCGTTATAAGCAGGCTTGTGTCCAATAAATACGTAAAAACACCCGCAGGGATTTATCCTCTTAGGTTCTTCTTTCAAAGAAGGTCCAAGGGAGACTACAGCAGGGAACAAGTCCTTAGGGCAATGAAAGAGATCCTTCAAAAACACGGTAAGCTCAGCGATGCCAAAATGGCGGAGCTTTTGAAAGAAAGAGGCATAGAGCTTTCCCGTAGGACCGTATGCAAGTACAGGAGAATGCTATGAGGGAAAGGAAGGTTATAGAGTTGCTTGAGGAAAATAGTTTGGAAGGATTCCTTTTTAGCTCTCAGGCAAACGTGCTCTACCTTTCGGGTTTTAGGTCTTCCAACGCTTATGTACTTGCCACTAAGGAGGGCTTTTACCTTTTTACAGACGCACGATACTACGAGAGGGCAAAGGGAACCCTGAGAGAAGGATGGCAGGCGGTTTTGGTAAAATCTTCCATGCACAGAACTATAAAGCAAACTATAAGAAAGCTGGGAATAAAAAGGGTGGGTTACGAGGAGGACAGAGTAAGCTGTACTTTTAGGAAATCTCTACGTTCAAAAGACATCCAATGGGTAGGCTTCAGAAACTTTCTTGGAAAACTGAGGGCTATAAAAAGTCCT
Source organism: Thermocrinis sp. (assembly GCA_022759285.1). GTDB lineage: Bacteria > Aquificota > Aquificia > Aquificales > Aquificaceae > Thermocrinis. The sequence continues at coordinate 1,113 of JAEMPM010000085.1, read as the reverse complement.
GATGAGATAAGGATAATGAAAGAGGGGGTTTTGAAGACAGACCAAATTTACAGAGAACTGCTTGAGTTTGTAAAGCCGGGGATGACGGAGCTGGACCTGAGAGGTTTTATAGTTAGAAGAGCTTTTGAGATGGGTGCAATGGGCGAGAGCTTTCCTGCCATAGTTGCCTTTGCAGAGGGTTCCGCAGTTCCTCACTGGGAAACTTCCCAGAAGAGAATAGGGCAAAAGGGACCTCTGCTAATAGATATGGGTATTCTATACAAAAACTACTGCACGGATTTTACCAGAACTATCTACTTGGGAAAGGCAGACGATGAATTTAAAAAGGTCTATCAGGTGGTCAAAGACGCCCACCTCTTTGCCTTGGAGAGGGTAAAGGTAGGGACCCCCGTAGGTGAAATAGATAGAACAGCAAGGGAGTACATAAAAAAGAAAGGCTTTGGTAAATACTTTACCCACAGCACGGGACACGGTGTAGGTATAGAAATCCACGAACACCCAAGGATCTATTACAAAGGAAAGGGCTCAGAAGAACCCATAGAGGAGGGTATGGTCTTTACCATCGAGCCGGGTATATACCTACCGGGCAAGTTTGGAGTGAGACTTGAAAACATGGTGGCAGTTGTGAAGGGTGTGGGTGAGGTGCTTTCTGAGGTGTCCCTTGACTTGATTGAGTTATAATTATTTATATATACGCGGGGTGGAGCAGCCTGGTAGCTCGTCGGGCTCATAACCCGAAGGTCGCGGGTTCAAATCCCGCCCCCGCAATACTTAACCACAAGAGGCACATATAAAAAGCTCAAAATCATACCAAGCCCTACACTGGCAAAGGCAAGGTTTGGATTAAGGTTATACCTTAGAGCGAGCACCGCAGAGAACATCATAGGTGGCATGGCAGATTCCAACAGTGAAACCTTAAAGGCGACAGGAGAAAGTTCCATAAATCTTCCCATCAAATAAACCGCAAGGCCAGAAACAGAGACCTTTATGAGAATAGCAAGCAAAGAGAACTTTAAGTTATCCCTTATACCAATAAGGTTTATACTGAGTCCAAGGGCAAAGAGGATTACTGGCAAGGTGGAATGGGCAACAAAGTTTAAGGCTTTTTCTAAA
>JAEMPM010000147.1 GCA_022759285.1 Thermocrinis sp. | reverse complement strand
TACAAAGCTAAATACTCTGCGAGAGGCAATGTAGGTGTTATATTTATAAAGCATGGGTGCTTTGAACAAGTTTAAGATCTTTGGTGTAGCCTTAATTACCTTTGCCCTTGGCTTTATAGCGGGTTTTGCCTCCCAAGGTAAGCAGTCGGAGGACGAGTACAAATACCTAAGAATGTTTACCGATGTCCTCCGAATCATAAAGGAAAACTACGTGGAACCGGTGAGTACAAAGGACCTCATATACGGTGCCTTGAACGGAATGACCAGATCCTTGGACCCCTTCTCCAACTTTTTCACCCCCAAGCAGTACGAGAGCTTCAGGCAGGAAACAGAGGGTGAGTTTGGTGGTGTAGGCATTGAAATCGGCATGGAAAAAGGAAGGCCTGTTGTAATATCGCCCATTGAGGGAACACCCGCCTTCAAGGCAGGCATAAAACCTGGGGATGTGATCCTTGAGATAGACGGTGAGGACACCTCCAACATGAGCCTTATAGATGTGGTGCAAAAGATAAGGGGAAAGGTAGGCACAAAGGTTCAGCTAACCATATACAGGAAGGGAATGGAAAAGCCTATGAAGATAGAGCTTGAGAGGGCTCTTATAAAGATAGAGAGTGTAAAGTGGACCACCTTGGGAGATGTGGGGTACATAAAGCTGTCCCAGTTTAACGAAAATGTTAGCGTTCAGGTAGGAAAGGCCCTTAAAGAACTGACCTCCAAAAAGGTTAAAGGTATTATCCTTGATCTGAGAAACGATCCGGGTGGACTTCTTAGCGAGGCGGTTAATGTGGCAAGCCTTTTCCTCCCCGAGGGTAAATTGGTGGTTTATACAAGAGGCAGGAACGGAGAAACTCAAAAGTATTTTGCCAGAAGAAAACCTGTGGTGCCTGACGATCTTCCGGTAATAGTTCTCATAAACAAGGGTTCTGCCAGTGCCTCCGAAATCGTGGCTGGTGCTCTCCAGGACTACAAAAGGGCAATCATACTGGGTGAAAAATCCTTTGGTAAGGCCTCTGTTCAAAACATAATACCCTTAGAAGATGGATCAGCCCTGAAGTTAACAATAGCTTACTACTACACACCTTTGGGTAGGCTCATCCACCACAAGGGTATAGTTCCAGATGTTCAGGTAGCGATGGACGAAAAGCAGGAGGAGGCACTACAAGAAGCCATAAGGCAGAAAAAATTGGAGGGCAAAAATGGGTTGATACTCCTTCCTGAGAAGGATCCCCAGTTGAGTAAGGCAATAGAACTTATAAGGTCCGGGCAAGCTTTCAAAAAGGTAGCCAACCTATGATTACCTTGGCGGTGGAAACTTCATGCGATGAGACTGCACTGGCCATATACTCAGATAAGGAAGGGGTTATAGGGGAAGTTTTGCTCTCTCAGGCAAAGGTGCACGAGCAGTTCGGGGGAGTGGTCCCAGAACTCTCCGCAAGAGAACACACCAAGAACCTTTTACCATTGCTTAAGGTTCTTTTAGACAGAACTGGCTTTGACCTAAAGAAGGTAGATTTCATATCCTTTACACTTACCCCTGGGTTGATCCTGTCTTTGGTGGTGGGTGTGTCCTTCGCCAAGGCTTTGGCATATACCCTGAAAAAGCCTTTAGTACCTGTCCATCACCTGGAAGGGCATATATACTCTGTCTTCGTGGAAAGACCCATTGAAGAACCTTTTTTAGCTTTAGTGGTTTCTGGAGGGCACACGGACCTTTACTTGGTGGAAGGATTTGGTAAATACAGGTTCTTGGGCGGCACCTTGGACGACGCAGTAGGTGAAAGTTATGACAAGGTTGCAAGGCTCATGGGGCTTGGATACCCTGGAGGTCCCATAATTGACCGTCTGGCAAGACAGGGAGAGCCCAAGTATCCACTGCCCAGACCGATGATTGATGATCCCAGCTTAAATATGTCCTTCAGTGGGCTAAAGACAGCAGTCCGAAGGATCGTAGAAGGTGGGAACTATTCCAAAGAGGACCTTTCTGCATCCTTTCAACGAGCGGTGTTGGATGTTCTAGAGGCAAAGCTCTTGAAAGCAGTAGAACTCACAGGCGTAAAGAGGGTTGCTGTAGTAGGGGGCGTTTCTGCTAACAGTGAGCTAAGAGAAAGGTTTCAAAAGCTCACAGAAAAGGGCATAATCTCTGCATACGTACCCCATCCAAGACTATCCACCGATAACGCGGTGATGATCGCCTATGCGGGTATTGAGAGGTTCAAAAGGGGTATTACCGCTCCAGAGGACATAAACCCAGATCCCAACATACCCTTAGAAACCTTTGGGAGGTATTGGTCGTGAGCGCAAAAGAGCTTATAAAGGAAAAGGCAGGTTATATACTTTCTAACCTACTTTCCCAAGGTGGAGAGTATGGAGAGATATTCTATGAACGATCCCGCATCTGTCGGATGCAATTAGAAGACAACAAGATTGACAAGGTTCAGTGGGGAGAAGAAGAAGGTGTTGGCATAAGGCTAATAAAGGGAGGGAAAACCTATTATGGCTACACCACGGAGATCACCTACGAAAACCTTTTGGAAATTGCAAAGACGTTAGCTAGGGGGCAAGGGCAGGGACCCGTAGCCATAGGTAAGAGGCACATAAAGGGCTGGACTTTAACTTTGATAGATCCGGATGAAATGAGCCTTAGCTACAGGGCGGAACTTTTGCACAGGGCTAACCAAAAAGCAAGGAGCTACGGAGATAAGATAAAGCAAGTGCTCGCAGTCCTTATGGACAAAACCCGGGACATAATGATAATAAACTCCCTTGGTGAATGGGCGGAGGACTTACAAAAGAGGGTAGTTTTCTTTGTGGAGGTGGTAGCAAGCGACGGAAACACCTTGCAAAGGGGTTATGAGTCTGTAGGTGGCACAAAGGGCTTTGAACTTTTTGAAGAGACACCCCCAGAGCTGGTGGCGGAAAAGTCCGCCAAGAGGGCCCTTTTGATGCTCTCCGCAAAGCCTGCACCTGCAGGACAATTTACTGTGGTGCTCTCCGGAGAGGCGGGTGGAACCATGATCCATGAAGCGGTCGGACATGGCTTAGAGGCGGACCTTGTACAGAAGGGGCTTTCTGTGTATAAGGGAAAGCTGGGACAAAAAGTTGCCAGCGAGCTGATCACCGTTATAGACGATGGTTCTCTTGTAGGAAAGAACGGATACTTTGTGGTAGATGACGAAGGAGTACCTTCTCAGAAGACAGTTCTTATAGATAAAGGCTACTTGGTGGGATATATGTACGATCGGCTAACCGCTATGAGGGATGGTAAAAGCTCTACAGGAAATGGCAGAAGGCAAAGCTACGCCCACATACCCATGGTGCGCATGACCAACACCTACATAGCTGCCGGTAAGGATAACCCTGAGGATATAATAAGGGACACAAAAAAAGGTGTTTATGTGGTTAAGATGGGTGGAGGGGAAGTGAATACGGTGACCGGAGACTTTGTCTTTGAGATCATGGAGGGGTACATGATAGAGAACGGGGAGATCACCTATCCCATAAGGTCTGCCACATTGATCGGCAATGGTCCAAAGGTTCTTCAGGATGTGGACGGAGTAGGATGGGACTTGGGTTGGAGCATCGGCACCTGCGGTAAAGACGGACAGGGGGTACCCGTATCAGATGCCCAACCTACCATAAGGGTAAAGTCCTTAACCTTGGGTGGAACAGAGGTTTGAAGTGAGGGGCATCCTTGATCTTATACCCTTTATAATCTTCTTAGGCATTGTTCTACTTTTCATCTTTGGGGGAGAGGTCTTAAGAGCTTTGGGAGGATTAATCGTGGATTTTCCACCCCTCATAGTAATAGCCATATTGGTAGTTATCTTTTTGGCTACTTCCCTAAGGATAGTGCCAGAGTACGAGAGAGCAGTTATATTCCGTTTGGGAAGGGTCATAGGTGCCAAGGGACCGGGTCTCTTTATCCTGATTCCCATAATAGACAAAATGGTAAGGGTGGACCTCCGAACCGTTACTTTAGATGTACCCACCCAGGATATCATCACAAGGGACAATGTGTCTGTTAGCGTAGATGCGGTGGTTTACTTTAGGATAGTGGACCCGGTAAGAGCAATCGTGGAGGTGGAAAATTATTTTTATGCCACCTCTCAGATAGCCCAAACTACCCTCAGGAGCGTCTGCGGTTCGGTGGAGCTTGATGAACTTCTCGCGGAGAGGGAAAAGCTAAACTTACAACTTCAGGATATCATAGACAGACAAACGGAACCTTGGGGTGTAAAGGTTGTAGCGGTGGAGCTCAAAAAGATTGACCTTCCGGAGGAGCTAAGGCGTGCTATGGCAAAGCAGGCAGAGGCGGAAAGGGAAAGGAGGGCAAAGATCATAACCGCAGAGGCAGAATACCAAGCAGCGCAAAAGTTGGCAGATGCAGCCCAGATCCTTGCATCTCAGCCTTTAGCCCTCCAGCTAAGATACTTAGAAACCATACAGAATGTAGTCTCAAAGCCCGGAAACACGGTTCTTATACCATTGCCCATAGAGATGCTCTCTTATTTTGCTAAGGATGGTTCAAAGATACAGGGTCAAGGTTAATAGAGCGGGCATTTTTTTCACGGGGGTGACCATATTCCTTGGTGTATCCGCGGTAAATACCTCCAACAATCTGCTCTATTTGGTGGTTTCCTTTTTGCTCTCTTTTATGCTGCTCTCGGGCATGCTCTCCCTTTACAACCTGAAGGGTTTGAGCCTTGAGCTCATACCACCCAAGGAGGTTTTTGCCCAAAGGGCTGAGAACTTTAAACTCATCCTAAAAAATCAAAAGAGATTTCCCTCCTTTAGCCTTTTGGTGGAGGCACAGGGCTCAAGGGCTTTCTTTCCCATTCTGAAAAAGGAGGAGGTGGGTTTTATAACCTTAAAGTTTCCAAAAAGAGGCTATTATGACAAAATATCCGTTAAGGTCTCCTCTTCCTTTCCCGTGGGGCTTTTTGAGAGGTTCTTCTACATGGATGTTCCCATAAACTTGGTGGTCTATCCTTACCCTATAGCTGTTTCGAAAAATATAAGGGTGGAGGGTTTGCAGAGGAAAGAATGGCTGACCGTTGGAAGAAAAAAGGGTTACGAGCATCTTCATTCCGTTAAGGAGTATATGGGAGAACCTCTAAAGCTTATCCATTGGAAGTTGTCTGCAAAGGTTGGAAAGCTCTATGTTAAGGAGTTTTTGGCGGAGGAGAGCCCTCCGGTGGTTCTGAGCTTGGACATGGTGGATGGCACCTTAGAGGATAAGCTTTCAAAGTTGACCTATCTGATCTTGGAGTATTTAAAAAAAGGTACGCCAGTGGGCTTAAAGCTAGATGGCATTTACCTTGAGCCTGCCTTGGGTGAAGAGCACAAAAGAAGGATGCTCAGAGAGTTAGCCCTCTTCGGTGATAGCTCTAGGGTAAGAACCTAAGATCTTTACCATTTGGGTTCTCTCTTTTAGCATCTCAAGGGCCAAACTTACATTTTCGTCCTCAATGTGTCCCTCTAGGTCCGCAAAAAAGACATAATCCCAAGCCTTTTTCTTTGATGGCCTTGATTCAATCTTTGTAAGATTTACTCCGTATTTGTAAAAACTTTCCAGGGCTTTATAAAGGGCTCCTGCTTCATCTCTGACCGCAAAGATAATACTGGTTTTATCTTTGCCCGTTCTTTTCATATCCCTTTTACCAAGCACCAAAAAGCGCGTGTAGTTGCTGAGATTATCTTGGATATTCTCCGCTAGTATGTTTAGGTGATAGGTGTAAGACGCAACCTCGCTGGCTATTGCAGCGCTTCCTTCCCTTTCCAAAACGATCTCGCAAGCCCTTGCAGTGCTATCGGTCTCTATTAGCTTGGCATAAGGTAGGTTCTTCTCAAGCCAGTTTCTGCACTGGGCAAGTGCCTGTCTATGGGAATATACCTCCCTTATCTCCTCCAAGCTCCTACCTGTTGAAAGAAGGTGCAATTTTATGGGTATTACTACCTCTCCTACGATCTTTACGCTAAACTCTAAGAACATGTCCAAAGTGTAGTTGACTACCCCTTCTGTGGTGTTTTCCACAGGAACAACGCCGTAATCTACTCTTTCCGTTTCAACCTCTACAAAGACATCCCTTATAGTGGGCACGGGTACATAATAGGCAGAAAGTCCAAAGTGTTCCAAGCTCGCTTGATGGGTAAAGGTTGCCTTTGGTCCAAGGTATGCCACTCTTAGCTCTTTTTCCAAAGAAAGGCACGCGGACATAATCTCCCTAAAGACATGCTTTACCGCTTCTGAAGGAAATCTCTCTCCATAAAGTTCCTTGTTCAGTTTTACCAGCCTATCTATAACCTCCCTCTCCCTTTCAGGTGAATGGATCTCCAAGTTGAACTGTTTTTTTATTTCTCCAATGGACTTAGCAAGCTCAGCCCTTTTATTGAGTAACTTTAGAATTTCTTCATCTATGACATCAATTTCAGCCCTGAGCCTCTTTATCTCTTCCATAGAAAGGAAAGATACTTAGGCTTGCTCTTTAGATCCTCTAGCAGGAGGTGGTTTTCTCTGCTTTTTTGTTTCCAGTGCTTTCTCCTCTTCCTATAAATTTCCCTTAGATATTCCTTCAGTTTTAGGCTCGGATATTTACCCTTAGCAACCTTGTGCAAATGCCACCACCATTTTTCTATGGGTTGGCTTTCATCGTCCTCCAAGGGTTCATCGCTGGATTCCATGAGTTCTATGAACCTGTGTACGTTTTGAAATAGCTTTCTGTCTGCTTTGATCACGTAAGGGCTCTCCTCCAAACCCTCCTGATGGATCCTCTCCCTCAGGGAAATTATAAAGTTGGGATAGCCCACTCCATAGTTCAGAAGCATTTCTAATTCTGCGAAGTAGATGTAATCGATCTCTAAGCTTACCATTAGAGATAATTATAAAACACTCTCTCTGCCATATAGGAGCTTCTAACATTAGGACCGCTGAAGACATGGCTAAAGCCTAGGCTGAGGGCAATTTTTTTCAGCCTTTCAAACTCCTCTTGGGTATAAAGCTTAACCACTGGGTGATGCCTTTTGGAAGGTTGATAATACTGTCCAATGGTTAGAACCTCACACCCTACACTTCTCAGATCTTTCATAACTTCCACGATCTCTTCCTCCTCTTCTCCAAAGCCCAAAATAAGAGCGGACTTGGTTATGACATTTGGATTGAGTTCCTTCGCTTTTTTTAAAAGTTCTAAGCTTCTTTGATAATCTGCACCCTTTCTTACTCTATGATATAGCCTTGGTACTGTTTCCACGTTGTGGGCTAACACATCGGGCTCTGCTAAGAGGACAGTTTTTAAAGCTTGGTGAGAGCCACCAAAATCAGGCACAAGGACCTCGACCTTGATGTTTGGAATGTTTTCCTTTAAGACCCTTATGCATTTGGCAAACTGTCCCGCTCCACCGTCTTCTAAGTCATCCCTGGTTGGAGAAGTGATCACCACATACCTGAGGTTTAAAGTCTTAACCGCTTCCAAAAGGCGGTAAGGCTCCTCTGGATCTAAGGGTTCTGGATTTCCCCTCTTTAAATTGCAAAAACTGCAAGCCCTTGTGCACTGATTTCCAAGGATCATAAAGGTGGCGGTGCCGGAGCCAAAGCATTGGGAAATGTTGGGACATCGGGATTCTTCGCAAACGGTATGTAGGCTTGCTTTTCTTAAAAGTGCTTTTAGTTGGTGGGTTTTACTCAAAATCAAAAGAGGCTTAGCCATTAAGACAATATTATCACGGGTTATAATTATTGTGTAGCTTGCTCATGAATTATTGGAAAGGTATCATACACCACTACAGAGAATACCTGCCAGTGAATGAGAACACTCCCATTATCACTCTCTATGAGGGAAACACTCCCCTGGTGCACGCTCAAAACTTAGCAAGGGAGATTGGCTTTAAGGGTGAGATATTTTTAAAGTACGAGGGGCTAAACCCTACAGGTTCCTTTAAGGACAGGGGTATGACCTTGGCTATTTCCAAGGCGGTGGAGGCAGGAAAGAAGGCAGTTATATGCGCATCTACGGGGAACACCTCCGCTTCTGCCGCTGCGTACGCTGCAAAGGCTGGGCTCAAGGCTTATGTGCTGCTGCCGAAGGGTGCGGTAGCATTGGGAAAGCTCTCGCAGGCGGTGATCTATGGGGCGCAGGTGATTGCCCTTCAGGGAACCTTTGACGACGCATTAGAGATCGTTCGGAAGCTTGGAGAGATTTTACCGGTGGAGGTGGTAAATTCTATAAATCCCTACCGTATTGAAGGACAAAAGACGGGAGCCTTCGAGATATGCGATGCCCTTGGCTTTGCACCCGATTATCACTTTATACCCGTTGGCAACGCAGGCAACATCACCGCCTACTGGAAGGGCTACAAGGAGTATTACCAAAGGGGAAAGATTGAAAAACTGCCCAGGATGATGGGATGGCAAGCGGAGGGTGCTGCACCCATAGTGAAGGGCTACCCAATAAAAAATCCACAAACCATAGCCACCGCCATAAGGATCGGAAATCCCTACAGCTGGCAATCCGCCCTGCAGGCTTCGAGGGAATCAGGAGGGCTCATTGATGCAGTAAGTGACGACGAAATACTCTACGCCTACAAATTGATAGCTTCAAAGGAGGGGATCTTCTGCGAGCCTGCTTCTGCTGCATCGGTAGCTGGGTTAATAAAGCTCTGCAGGGAAGGGTTCTTTAAAGGTGGTGAGGTTGTGGTATGTACCCTGACTGGCAATGGACTAAAGGACCCAGACACCGCCATGAAGATATGCCAACAGCCTATAAGCTTACCACCGGTTTTGGAGGAGGTGTTAAAGCTCATAGAACTCTAGTATACCGACTGGTCAGTCAGTTATAATAACCCTATGTATAGATTTTTCATAACGCGGCCCGTCACCTCCTGGATGTTTATGATCTCTTTTATCCTCTTGGGTCTGTATTCACTGCGAAACATTCCCATAGACAGATTGCCCGATGTTGACTTTCCCACTGTTTCAATAACAACCACCTACCCAGGAGCAGATCCGAATGTGGTGGATGTGAACGTAACACGGGTAATAGAGGACCAAATATCCACCATAAGCGGTATAGAAGCCATAACTTCTCAGAGCTTTTTCGGTATATCTCAGATAACCATCTTCTTTTCCCTTGAGAAGAACATAGACGTAGCAGCACAGGAAGTTAGGGATGCGGTTCAAAGGGCTATGAAAAATCTCCCAAAGGGTGTGGACCCACCTGTAGTCAGAAAGGTGGATACATCCTTAGCACCAGTATTGGCTGTTTTGCTTCACTCAAAAACTGCAGACTATCAGACCTTAGCCTACTGGGCGGACAAGATCATAAGAAGGGATTTTGAGCGAATAGATGGCGTAGGACAGGTGGATTTGGCAGGATTCAGAGATAATGTGATGTGGGTTAGGATAGACCCACAGAAATTATACTCAAGGAACCTTTCCATCCAGGATGTAATAGATGCTATCGCTAAGAACCATCTGGATGCACCTGCGGGTGCCATCTATGGCAAAGAGAGAGACTACATAATAAGGTTTTATAGCAAGGCAAAGGATGCAAAAGAGCTTGAAGAGATCGCCATCACTCCAAGCTTGAAGCTCAAGGATGTGGGCTATGCGGAGTTCGGGGAGGATGAGAAGAGGGGAATGGCAAGGTTCATGGGAGAGCAGGCGATTGGCATTGTCATATACAAGGAGTCAAAAAGTAACACGGTGGCGACCGCAGAAAAGGTTAAGCAGAGAATGGAGTATTGGAACAAACAACTTCCCCCCGGCATGCGTATGGACATTACCTTTGATTCAAGCGTTTTTGTCAAAGATAGCGTTAAGGCAGCTATAGAGGAGATCATCATAGGAAGCCTTTTAACTGCGGTGGTCGTCTATTTCTTCCTCGGAAGCCTAAGGCTAACTCTTGTACCCATATTTGCCATACCAGTAACCCTTCTAGGAACTGTCTTTTTCCTGTACCAAACAGGGCAATCTTTAAACACCTTTACGTTGCTTGCTCTTGCGGTTGCTGTGGGTATAGTCATAGACGACGCTATAGTGGTGTTAGAGAGCATATACAGGAGGAGAAAGGAAGAAGGACTATCTCCCATAGAATCCGCAATAAAAGGGACCCGTGTGGTGGTATTTGCTCTCCTTGCATCCACCGCCTCTTTGGTGATCGTGTTCATTCCTATAGTGTTTCTGAAGGGAGTGGTAGGCAAACTTTTTGGGAGCTTTGCTTTAACCTTGATCGTAGCTATAGCCCTCTCTTACTTGGTAGCTATAAGCTTTACCCCTATGGCTGTTGCCCGTCTGGTGGATAAGGTAGGAGAAGAAAACCCTTTTACGAGGGTTTATTCCCGCTTTGAGGATTTCTTTGACAAGCTTCTAAGGTGGTCTCTGGAACACAAGTTGGTGGTGGTGGTTCTTTCTCTTGTAAGTGTATTAATTGGCTTTCAGTTTTTGAGGATGGTAAAAAAGGAATTCTTCCCTCTTGTGGATGAGGGAAGGTTTGTGGTAAGGTTTGAAACGCCCGTAGGTTCCTCCTTTGACTATACGGAGCAAAAAACCAAAGAAGTAGAAGAAGTCATCAGGAAAAATCCCTATGTGGATCGTTTTGGCTTGGCTATGGGGCAAGGGGTGGCTGGCAGACCCACCGTCAATGGTGGTTCAGCTTTTATCTATCTGGTGGATAGGAGTAAAAGACCCCACCAGAGGGAAGTGATGGAGATGATGAGGAGGGAGCTGGCAAAGATAAAGGACATCAGGGTAAGTGTGGAGCCTGCGAACATTATAGGTCCTGCGGCCGGTAGACAAGTGGACTTGCAGTATGTAATAAGGGGTCCGGACATAGAGGAACTCCAGAGGATTTCTGATAGATTAATAGCAGAGTTCAAAGGAAAGCCAGGCTACAGGGACGTAGATACGGACCTAAGGCTAAACGAACCACAACTGCATGTAAAGGTAAACAGGGAAAAACTGGCGGACCTTGGGCTGAGCGTGGAGCAGGTTTCCGACACCCTTAACGTCCTTTTTGGTAAATTCCAGCTTGGTACCTACGAGCTGGGTTCTGAAAGTTACAAACTTTACGTAAAGGCCGTTCCCGAGTTTGTTCAAAACATAGAAAACCTAAAAAAGGTCTATTTGAAGAACTTCAGGGGTGAGTTGGTGCCTTTAACAGAGGTGGTGGATATCCAAGAAACAACTGGCTATCAGGTGCTAAACAGATACAACAGGCAGTACTCTTTTTCCTTCTTTGCCAACCTTTCTGGCGAAAAATCTTTGGCAGATGCGGTGGCGGAGCTTGAAGGATGGCTCAAAGCTAACCTTCCTCCTGGTTATACCTTTGAGGCAACAGGTCAGGCAAAGGAGTTTGCCCGTTCCTTCCAAGGGCTAGGCTTTGCCCTCATCTTTGCTCTGGTGGGCGTATACATGATTTTGGCATCTCTCTTTGAGAGCTACAGGCATCCCTTTACAGTGCTTGTGATGGTGCCTTTGGCGATTATGGGTGCCTTTGGTCTTTTGGTACTTACAAATACCTCCTTGAGCGTTCCCTCCTACTTTGGCGTGATACTGTTGGTAGGAATAATAGTCAGGGACGCAGTGCTGTTCATCGAGAGAATAATCCAACTTAGGGAGGAAGGACTCCAAACAAGGGAAGCCATCCTTCAAGCGAGAAGAGAAAGGCTAAGACCCATTTTGATGACCACCATAACCGTAGTTTTTGCGATGTTGCCTGTAGCTCTGGGGCTTACCGCCGGTGCAGAGCTAAGAAAGCCCTTAGCTTTGGTGGTTATAGGTGGTATCTTTACAGGTCTTCCACTCAGCTTGTTCCTACTGCCCATTCTTTACGAGACCTTTGACAGAATCAAACTAAGAAAGAAAGAAAACCTTTAGATATCTTTCCTTATCCTTCATTTTCCTTGCAAGCTCCATTACCTCTTTGCTTGCCCCCTTTGGTAGGTTGTGTTTTTTCAGCCACTTTAAAAACTCAGCCCTTGCCTTCATACTGGCACAAGCCACCTCCACCTTTTCCTCCGCTTTGTGTTCAAAGGATACCAAACTGCCAAAGGGATTTCGGTGGGAATAAGCATCCACCGTGATCTTGACAGAGGGCTCTTTTGAGAGTATTTCCTTTATCAGATCCCTGTATGCCCAATCTAAAATCCTGTTTAAGTTTTTTCTTTCGTTGTGGAGGCGGTTCAGCTCCAAAGGTTCCAAAACCTTGCAGTAAAACTCTACGTACCTTTCCAACATGGGAAGTTTTTTGAAAAGCTCCCCGTCTTGGATCTTTTTTGAGTCCTTTGGTGCCAACTCAAGTACCTTATGAAAGTTCTCCGGTCTAATTAGGGCACAACAGACCACCAAAGGACCAAAAACATCCCCTTTGCCTGCCTCGTCGCAACCCACCAAAATACTCTCCACTCGCACCAAAGCTAAAATCTCATTCTTCAAGCTTTCGGAATAATCTCCCTGAAGTAGCACACTGCCGGAAGGATAAAGGGTAATGTAGGCTTTACCATCGGTAAAGCTGGCGTAGGCGTTTGGAACATCCCTTTTTTGAAAGCCCTTTTTGAGCAAAAGTTCCGCAGCTTTTTGTAGATACTCTTTGGGAAGCTTTATAGAGGGCATTCAAGAATTATAGCCACTTTCCGACTTTATGTAGATTAAAATTTAGCCCTATGACTGAGAAAGGGCTTATTTTGGGTGGAGAGTTTGTAAAAACAGATAACCTAGTAGAAATAAGGTATCCCTACACTCAGGAGACCGTTGCTAAGGTGTGCTTTGCTACGGAGAAAGAAGCCCTTAGAGCGGTGGAAATTGCCAAAGAAGGTGCAAAAGAGATGGCAAAGCTTACACCTTACGAAAGGTACAACTTACTTATGAAAGCTGCCAAGCTCTTGGAGGAGAGGGCTGAAGAATTTGCAAGGACTTTGGTTTTAGAAGTAGGAAAGACTATAAGAGAAGCAAGAACGGAAGTTCAAAGGGCTATCCAGACCCTTCTCTTTTCTGCGGAGGAAGCCAAAAGAATAGGTGGTGAGGTCATTCCCATAGATGCCCATCCCAACGGAAGAGGAAAGTTTGGTTTTTATATAAGGGAACCGGTGGGTATAGTAAGTGCCATCACACCCTTTAACTTTCCGTTGAACCTTTCTATGCACAAGGTTGCTCCTGCCCTGGCGGCGGGCAATGCGGTTATCCTAAAGCCATCCGAGAGGACCCCTTTGACTCCTTTGATGCTGGGAGAAATACTGCTTGAAGCGGGCTTTCCACCCTCCGCCATTTCTGTGCTACCGGGCTTTGGAGAGGTAGGCAGGGTTATAACCACCCATCCGGCTGTAAGGGTTGTTTCTTTTACGGGTAGCAGAAAGGTCGGTGAAATAATAGCCAGACAGTGCGGAATAAAAAAGCTTGTCCTTGAGCTTGGCTCCAACTCCGCCATAGTTTTGCACAAGGATGGAGACCTCCAAAAGGCTGTCCAGAAAACCATCCTCGGTGGATACGCTATAGCGGGGCAAGTTTGCATCTCCGTTCAAAGGGTTTTTGTCCACGAAGACCTGTTCGAAGAGTTTTTGCAAAAGCTCTCCTCTGAGGTAGAAAAGCTCCAGGTGGGAGATCCAATGGACGAAAAGACCGACGTGGGCCCTATGATCTCTACTGCTGAAGTGGAAAGGATTCAAGGCTGGATAGATGAGGCATTGCAGATGGGTTCAAAGCTCATAACTGGAGGTGTTTCTTGCGGTGATAAGGTTTCTAGTGTTTTAACACCTACGGTGGTTAGCCTTGTTCCACCAAATGCCAAGCTTTTTAGAGAGGAAGCCTTTGCACCGGTGGTGGTAGTCAATCCTTACAAAGATGTAGAGGAAGCCATCAACTTAGTCAATGACTCCGATTATGGCTTGCAAGTGGGTGTATTTACTCAAAGTATAGACACCGCTTGGGCTTTTATAAAGGGTATAAAGGCGGGTGGAGTACTTATAAACGAAGGTCCCAACTTCCGGGCAGACCATATGCCCTACGGTGGCGTTAAGTTCTCGGGTATAGGAAGGGAAGGTCCAAAGTACGCCATAGAGGACTATACGGAAATCAAGATGGTTATATTTAACACCGATGGCTGAAGTTTCTGTATTTATAGCCTTCACTGCGGGCATTTTGTCTTTTTTGTCTCCCTGCATTTTGCCTATTGTCCCGGGCTATCTTTCTTATCTTTCTGGCGTGGCAGGTGCTCAGGAACAACCCAAGGGCTTTAACTTCAAGGTATTTCTAGCTTCTATCCTTTTTGTTCTTGGTTTTTCTTTGGTCTTTACCCTCCTTGGGGCGTCCGCAACCACTGTGGGACAGTTCCTTAAAAGCTACCAGGACCTTATAGCTAAGATAGGTGGTGGGGTGGTAGCTTTCTTTGGTCTTCACTTTGCAGGAGCCTTTTTAAGACCGAACTTTTTAAGGGAAATTCTTGGCTTTTCTGCCTTTTTAGTGGCCCTTTACCTTTTTTCCGCCATAAGCCAAAAACTGTTCTTTGAGTTGCTCGGCATAGTACTGATAGTTTTGTTTTTGTATGCCTTTGGTGTTCACGAGAAGCTATACGCCCAAAAAAGGCTTGAGGTAAAAGCCGGAGGTATTCCTATCTTTGGTGCCTTTTTGGTGGGAACCTTCTTTGCCTTTGGTTGGTCTCCTTGCATTGGACCAGTCCTTGGAAGCATTCTACTTTATGCATCTCAACAGGAAACTGCTATGCAGGGTGCCGTGCTCTTGTTTGCCTACTCCATGGGCTTGGGCATTCCCTTTGTGGTGGCTGGGGGTTTACTCTCCTTGTTTTTGGGATTTGTGAGAAGCTTTGGAAGGTTCTTTGGCGTGGTAGAGTTTGTAGGTGGCTTAGCCTTAGTAATTTTGGGTGTGCTGTTGACCACTGGGCACCTTTCAATGCTTGCAAACCTCAGTTTTTAGATGCTAAAATTCTTTAAATGGCGGTCTATAAGATAGCAGTTTTAAAGGGAGATGGAATAGGTCCAGAGATTGTAAATTCAGCCCTTAGGGTTCTAAAAAGGCTGGGAGAGCTCTCCGGTGTTAGCTTTGAGTTTGAGGAGGGCTTGATCGGTGGCATAGCCATAGACCAAAAGGGCGAGCCATTACCTCAGGAGACCTTGGAACTTTGCCTAAAGGCAGACGCAGTCCTTTTGGGTGCGGTGGGTGGACCTAAGTGGGATAACCTGCCCACATCCAAAAGACCCGAGAAGGGACTTTTGCAAATAAGAAAGGCTTTGGACCTTTATGCAAACCTAAGACCAGCCAAAGTTTATGAGCCGCTCATCTCCGCATCACCGTTGAAAGAAGAGGTAGCCAGAGGCACAGACTTCATAGTAGTGAGGGAACTAACGGGGGATGTGTATTACGGAGAGCCAAGAGGGATCTTTACCGAGAACGGAAAGAGGGTAGGAATAAACACCATGAAGTATACGGAGGACGAAATCAGAAGGGTGGTTAGAAAGGGTTTTGAGGTTGCCCTCAAGAGAAGGAAAAAACTAACCAGCGTGGATAAGTCCAACGTGCTTGAAGTTAGCGGTCTTTGGAGGGATATTGTAGAGGAGGAGAAAAAGAACTACCCGGATGTAGAGGTGGAGCACCTTTACGTGGATAACTGTGCTATGCAAATCGTCAGAAGACCATCCTCCTTTGATGTTATCGTTACAGGCAACATCTTTGGAGACATCCTCTCTGATGAGGCAGCAGTTATAACGGGCAGTTTGGGTATGCTACCTTCTGCAAGCCTTGGGGAAAAGTACGCCCTTTATGAGCCAGTGCACGGCTCCGCTCCAGACATTGCGGGCAAAGGTATAGCCAACCCAATAGCAACCATCCTCTCCACCGCCATGATGCTGAAATATTCTTTTAACTTGGAAAAGCTGGCGAGTGCCATAGAAAAGGCAGTGGAGCTTACCCTACAAAAGGGCTACCGAACCCCCGATATATACTCAGAGGGTTGCATAAAGGTGGGTACTGAGCAAATGACGGATGCTATAATAAATTCATTGGAGGAAATATGGGAAGGCTTATAGTTCTTTTTCTGCTCTTTTCCGCTATTGCCCTCTCCCAAGAGTTAAAGGAAAGTCTAAAGGCCTTCTTTGAAAGGAATGGTTATGTGCTAAAGGTAGAGGGAAACAAGATTTTGGTGGATGTAAAGGACCTTAAAGAGGGAGAGGAGCTTGTGCTTTTTAGGGAGGGTAAGGAGATTATACACCCAATAACCAAGCGGTCTTTAGGTAAAGAGTTAGAGAAGGTTGGAAGGGCAGTGGTGGAGGAGGTAGGACAGAACTTTTCCGTGGCAAGACTAATAGAGGGTAAGGGCATCAAGGTGGGAGACAGGGCGAAAGTGAATATAAAGAGCGTATGCTTTGAAGGTTCCGAGGAGGGCTTCTTTTTGGTTAGCTCAGTCTTCCCCAAAGTGGAAAAGGGAAAGAGTTGCCAGTATGTGGTAAAAGAGTTTGAAAGGGGTTACGGTGTTGAGTTTAACGGTTCCGCAGTAGCCTTCTTTGAAAAGCAAACCTTTATTATGCCAAGGGCAAGTTTAGAAGACATTAACTTATTGGTTAGGGGAAAGTTTATTAAGCAACTTTCTGGATTGCCCGTTTCTGCGGATGTGGGAGATGTTTTTGGAGATGGAAAAGAATACTTGGTTGTCCTTTACTCCAACAAGGTAGAAGTCTATGAAATCTTAACCGGAGACATAATCTTAAAAGCTTCCTATCCTCTACCCGCTGGTGTGGCAGTGTCTCTTACAACTGCAAAGGTGGGTGATGACAAGAGGGATTACATACTTGTGAGCATGGTCTCTGGTGGTAAGGCAAGCTCGGTGATTTTAAAGGTGGTGGGTGGCGTCTTTGTACCCGTGGTAAAGGATGTACCCTATCTTTTTGGTGTCTTGGATAAGTCAAAACCAAAGGAGACCTTTTTGGGACAGAGGTTCGAAATTGGCAAAGGTTTTGGCAATGTGGTAAGGCTCAGCTTGGAGGGGGATAAGCTAAGAGAGACGGGCGCCTTTTTAGCACCCAGGGGATTCCGTATTGATTCCGCCTTCTATTACAAAAACTATCTGGTTTTTGTGGATGGGTCAGGTAGGCTGAAAGTTTTTGAAGGAGACTCAGAGGTTTATTCTTCAGAAGGAGGCTTTGATGGTTCTTACGCCAGTGTAGAGTTGACGGTAGAAGGGAGAGGAAACTTCGTCTTTTATCCAAAGGCGGGCATAGCAAACGTGCTGAACTTTAACTTTGCCCTGGTACCCAAAAACACCGCAGGGACCATACTCAAGTTCCTTGACGTGCTTAAGTTTTCCCGTGGTGAGCTAGTGATGTTGGGAGAGAAGAAGAGGAGCCTGATCTTTTCCAAAACAGTGAGAGGGAGTGAGTTTGTGGAGGCTATCCAATCAGTGATAAGTACAAAGGATGGAAGAGTTTTTGTGATCACAGGAAGAGTGGGTACCATACCAGTTCAGAACAAAGGAGAGCTGTACGAGCTTGAGTTTAGGCTCCTTTGAACTTTCTAAGGTTTATAAGACTCTGAGCTAAGGTGTTTCTGTAATCCTCTGCAAGGGTTATCAGATGCTCTACCAGTCTTAGAATTTCCTCTAACTCTTCCTTTTTTAGCCCCTCGAGGGAAAGTTCAGAGAACTCCTGCAATTTTTCAAGGGCTATGTCTATCTGCCTTTCCTTCAGGGCTAACTCACACTCCAGGAGCAACCTTTTGAGTTTTTCCATAATGGATCCTTTCTACCTCCTCCCAAGCAGACTTCAAGTTTTTGAGAATTTTTATAACCTTTTCCAACCTTTCCTTGTTTTCCTTCAGCATCTGATAGGTCAGCTCATCCATAAGAGACCTGTATATTTCCCTTAAGTTTTTGGCGATCTCTCCACCCTTTTCCATATCAAGGATTGCATCCAACACACTTATTATTTCCAAAGCCCTTCCCATCTCCTCATACTTACTTCTTTGCATGTCAAAGTCTTTTGTATCTCCTATCTCAAGGGCATTCTCAAGGCAATTTATAGCCTTTTCGTAGAGCATTATAATTAGCCTTACCGGATTTGCGTTTGCCACCATGTTTTCAAGATAGGGGTTATTCATCATTTGTTACCTCCTTGCATTTCCGACAGGGATACCATAAAGTTCTTTATACGATCCATCGTTTCTTGAGCTTGGTTCATGAACATTTCTACCTTTGAAAACTCAAGCCTTAACTTTTGCTCTTCCTGTGAGAGCTGTTCTTGAAACTCTGCTATCCTTTGGTTCAAGCTATCTATCCGGGATTGATAGTCGTTTATGAAAGACTGGAAGGTTATCCTTGAGTCTTCCAGGTAAGATCCATAGTTGGTTTTTACGGTCTCTACCAAATCTCTTAATTCCTGGGGATTTTTATTTGCCAGATCATCTACTGCAGAGCTGTTGAAGGTCAGAGTTCCGTCTTCATTGTAGCTAACTATGCCATACTTAAACAAAGGGTCAAGCATGTCCGCAAGGGTATTTTTGACGCCTGTGATAGTCTGGTCTCCCTGAAATAGTCCTTTGTCTTTGTCTGTCATCTCATTTACCTGCTTAATCACTGCGTTGTATTTAGCAACAAAGTCTGCAAAGAAGTCTTTGACCTTTGAATAGTCATCTCCAACAGAAACAGTTGCATTGCCTGTAGCTTTTAGTTCAAGAGTTAAACCAGGCAAAACATTCTCTATTCTGTCGGTAGGACTTTGGACAGTTGTTGTTCCGATTTGAACCTTTGCGTTTTTAGCTTGTTGGAGGGGTGTATTGTCAAGGTCAGATTGACCGTTTATAACCAAACCGGAGGTGGAAATAACATAAGTGCCCGTATCTGGGTTTGTTTCCACGGTAGATAAAGCCTCGTCTTTTTCCGAAAGCATGAGCCTATACTGGCTTCCATCGTAAAAAACGCTTGCTACTATCACGCTTCCCGCAGATTGGTTAATTTTATCTACCAGATCCTTAAGGGTGCCAGAGCCACCCTCTACGTTAAAGGTCTCCACATCCTCTGGATTTGGACCTTTTTTGTAGGTTATGGTAAAAGCGGGCCAACTTATGTTGGAACTAAGGTCAGAAACACCCCCTTCGGAGAGCCTAACTTCCTTTGAAGAGAGCTGAGTTACACTCACGTTAAGAGTAACGTTTGGTGTTTCCGCAGTGGCTGTGGCTGTCAGGACACCGGTGTTGGAGGAGGTTGCAGACTTCGATTTAAAAAGGTCATCCACCGAAAGGTTTGAAAAAAGATTGTTGAAGGCATCTATGGCGTTTGCAAGTTCTGAAAGGCTCTCCTGCTTCGCCTTCAGCTGATTTTCTTCATCAGTCATTCTCTCAAGAGGTAAAGACTTCAAGTGGAGAATCTGGTCCACTATAGAGCCCCAGTCTAGCTTACCAGTCAGGTTACTAAGGTATATTTCTCCAGCCATCTTTTAGACCTCCTTCTCCACAAGCAGACCCAGAAGCTGATCTATGCGTTTCATTAGTTCCAAAAGATAGTCAGGTGGTATCTGCCTTATAACCCTGTTGGTATCCTTCTCCATAATCTTTACCACAGGTATTCCAAGATCTTGGTCTATGTCTATTTTAAGGTATTTGCTTAACATGTCAAATTTCCTCTTGACATCTTCAATAAGCTTTTGCAATTCCTCAGGCTTTATATCCCCTTTATCCTGGGCATCCTGAACCTGCTGTTCCACCTCCCCTTGGAGTTTTTTGAGGGTTTCATCAGTAGGTTGTGTTTGTGGTTGAACTTGCTGTTGGCTCAACTTCACATCTATGTATTCAAAGCTTTGATCTACCCTTCCAACCCTCATGGTTTATTCTCCAAAGGGGAAGGGGAAAGCCCTCCCCCGGAGGTTCATTATCTGAGCAATTGGAGTACCATTTGAGGAAGCGCGTTCGCCTGTGCCAACATAGCCATTGTGGATTGCATCTTTACCTGTAGTGCTGTGAAGTTGGACATTTCTTCTGCATAGTCCGTGTTCCTTATTACGTTTTCCGCCTCCTTGGTGTTGTCGTAGGCCACATTTTGGGCATCAAAGATAGATTGGAGGTTGTTCATAGTAGCACCAATTTGAGTTCTAACGGTATCCACCTTTTGCAGCGCTTTGGAAACTATCAGCATAGCATCTTCCGCTCCATTGTTGGTGGTCAGATTTATACTGTTGAGATTGAAGAAGTTTGCGTTAGATCCGCTAGCTAGTTCAAAGTTCAAGCCTTTGTTTGTGGAATCCTTGTTATCCGAAACACCACTATATTCAAACTTGAAGTCTTGGTTGGCAGCTATGGTGATACTTCCCACTTTTACTGCTGCGACATATTGGGCTTGGTTTGAAGAAGCGCTAACATCCACTGTTCCAGCTCCTTGCAGAAGCTGACCAAGGTCTATATGTACTTTACCAGTCCCACTTGCAGTTACCTGTGCCTCAATGGCAATGGTTTCGCCGTTGGTAGTAACGAGTTTTAGTTTTCCGTTATCGTTCATGGCAGTTATGGGCACACCATTTGCAGCCGCTTGGGAGTTGATCTGGGAAACGAGCTCGTCCAAGGTCATGAAAGTTGACGTTCCAGTAGTTGTATCTACATTTACAAAGTTAGAAATTGTAAACTTCTGTGACCCATCGCCAATATAGAAGTTCAGGTTTACGGTAACTGATGTTACACCTGTGTCCATAGTAACAGGCTTGTCGTAAGTATTTGCTGTGCTCGTATTGCTTGCCTTTGCCTCTATTCCCAATGCCTTTAGGGCTGAGTTATTGTTTATCTTATCCGCTAACTTTTTGGCGTCCACAAGTTCAGCTGAACTTCCGTTATACTCGTACACCTTTATGCCGTTTATTGCTACATAATCTGGAATTGTGTTTTTATTTTGATCTGTAGTAGTGTCTAATCTGAAATTGGACGCATCTTGACCACCTAAAGCACCATTTTGCCCAAGTAGCGCTTGCAGGTTGTTACCGTCATTAGCGGCTTGGCTAGAGGTGTAAACACCACCATCACCTTTCACTATGTAGGCACCGAGGCTCTGAGCCCTTAGATCATCTATAGAAACATTTACCACCTGATCCATTCTTGCGCCGTAGTGGATGTATTTGCTGTTGAATGTTCCATCAAGGAGTTTGATACCGTTGTATTCTGTGTCTGTTCCAATCTTTTGGATGGCATCTACTAGGTTGCTAACTTCCTCTTGCAGAGCAGTCCTTGCGTTGGGGTCGTTGATGTCGTTTGCTGCGCTTACTGCCCTTGAGTAGATGTCTTTTAGCTTGTCATAGATCTGTCCAGCCGCGTTTTCCGCGATCCGTAGGGCGGATATAGCTGTAGATATGTTCCTGTTGCTCTCTTCCAAACCGGCGGCAACCGTTGAAAGTTGGTCTGCTATAAACAAACCTGCAGCGTCGTCGGACGCGTCCAAAATTCTCATGCCAGTAGAAAGCCTAAGCAAAGATCTGGTTATCTCCCTCTGATTGACGAGATAAGCTGTGTGTGTGACTGCCGATGCGTAGTTAAAGTTCAATCTCATAGCTTACACCTCCTTATAAGGTTTTCTATTTTTGAATATCGGATTTTGGGAAAAATTTTTAAGCTTGAGGTTAATCATAGGAAAGCTTAAGCTCTACCGCTTACAATATATAACCAAACTCAAGAAGGAGGTCCAGCATGAACTTTAAGCATGTTTTTGTTTGCGTTCAGCAAAGACCGCCAGGGCACCCTATGGGTTCCTGCTCAGACAGGCAGAGCAGGGAAGTTTTACAGAGGTTTATGGAAAAACAGCAGATGGACCCAGAACTCTTGATGAACTGTATGATCACACCTACCGGATGTTTAAACGCTTGCGGTATGGGTCCAGTGGTAGTGATCTATCCGGATGGAATTTGGTATGGGGGAGTTAGACCGCAGGATGTGGATGAAATCGTGGAAAAACACTTAAAGAAAGGAGAGGTTGTGGAAAGATTAGTAGTATCTAAAGGAAAACCACCGGGCATGTTCTAAATGAAGGGGCTTTAGCCCGCACCGGGCACCCCTTCCTCTTCAAACTCAATCTGGAGCTTTTCTGCAGGTACTATGGTGCTTATGGCATGTTTATAGACTAAAGTTTGCTGTCTTCCATCTTCTACGAGAATGGTAAAGGTGTCAAAGGACCTGATCTTGCCTTGAATTCGCACTCCGTTGATTAGAAAGATCGTTACCTTTACCCTTCTTTTTCTTGCAGTGTTTAAAAAAGCTTCCTGCAGCCTATATGCCATAACTCTGTCCTCCCGGAATGTTTTCCATCGTTATTTCCCAAAGTCTTTCAGATAGAGAAATATAATAATCTACCTTTTCCAATTTTTCAACAAGCTCTGTATCAAAGGCAGACATTCCAAAGTAAGCACCCAAGTAGGCACCAACAAGATAACCTATAGCGTCCGTATCTCCACCAAACTTACCATAAGAATTCACCGCTTCAAAGAATGCCCTCTGAGGATTTTCTATGTTCTTAAGGAAAACAAAAAGGGACAAAGGGAAAGCTTCCAGAGCGTAGGAAGAGTTTCCGAGCTGGAATATTGCTTCCTCCAAACTACTTCCTTCTTTCAAGAGCTCTTGGACCTTTTTTATAGCCCTTTTGTTTGCGTCATACTTTGCAAATTCCTGCAAGTGGGATAAGAGTTCAAGTCTTTCTGAAAGCTCTTCCAGGTGCCAGTCCCCACTTACCAAATAGGAAATAAAAGCAGAAAGCATACCAGAGACATCGTAAATCTCCTTACTTCTGTGGGTTATCAGGCTCACAAGCCTTCCACCCTCTGCAGAAAGGTAAGGATTGTAAAAGTGAAATAGCCCCACTACCACACTCCTTAAAGCACCCTCTATAGAGGAAGAGTAAAAACCTGCAGATTCTAAGCTAACACCGGAGGATAAAAGGTCTATAGCAGTTAGAAGGGTAGGGTCTGGGTAACGATGGTTCTTTTCATCTTTACGCCACTTTAGGAGCTTCTCAAAAAAATGATAGGGGTCTATGGATTTTCTTTCCAAAATGCTCTCGAGCAAAAGGATGCTTATGGTGGTCTCGTCGGAGACTTCCCATGGTTCAAAGCCAACGGCGGGGCTTTTGGGATGTGGCTCTACAAAGCCCTCCACCGGACCTCCATAAAAGCTATAAACTTCCTCCTCTGTTAAATCCTCCACGCACTTACCTATGGCATCCCCAAGGGCGGAACCTACAATTACTGCACTGAACTTATCCCCCATATCAGTAGAGCTTCCCCATTTTTCTTGCTAGTTCCTTCAATCTCTCTATCCTTTTTTCGGTTGGTGGATGGGTAGAAAAGAGTTCCCAAAGTCCTTCGCCTTTGAGAGGGTTTTCAATAAAGAGATGAGCAGTGCCTTGATTGACCTCTGCGGGAATTTGATACACATAGTTGTGTATTTTTTCCAGAGCCCTAGCTAATGCTAATGGGTCTCCACTGATTTTAGCCCCAGTTTCATCCGCCAAATACTCCCTTGAACGAGAGATTGCCATCTGAATGATCGTGGCTATTATGGGTGTGAGTACGATTAGTGCTATGTCTCCTATTAGGGCAAGTGGGTTTTTGTCCTCTTCATCCCTTGGGTGTCCAAAAATAAGCGCCCACTGAAGCATATTAACAAGGTAGGATATGGCTCCCGCAATAGTTGCCGCCATGGTTGCCACCAGCACATCCCGGTTCTTTATATGTCCTATTTCGTGCGACAAAACCCCCCTTAGCTCATCTCTATCAAGGAGCTGAAGAATGCCCGTAGTCACCGCCACCGCAGAGTGGCCGGGACCCCTACCGGTAGCAAAGGCGTTGGGCTGTTCCATGGGAACAAGATATATTTTGGGCTTTGGTATGTTTGCCCTTTGTGCAAGCTCTTCCACCATTTGATGTAGCCAAGGAGCCTCTTCTTCTGTTATTTCCTGCGCGCCATACATTGCCAGCACAATTTTGTCTGAAAACCAGTAGGTTATAAAGTTCATAATACCAGCCAGTATCAACGCAATGGTCATACCTGTTTTACCACCTATCAAATGCCCTACAAAAAGGAAGAGACCCGTTAAAACACCAAGCAGTAGTACGCTTCTAATCATGTATCCCATGGGGATGCCTCCGCAGAAGGTTTTTTAAATATATTCTAATGTTTACCGCCAGTTTTTCAAGTCTCTCTCCATTTGCCTCTTTATGTCCCTCTCTCTGAGTTCCTCCCGGCGATCGTAAGTTTTTTTACCCTTTGCCAAAGCAATTTCTACCTTTACCTTTCCGTTTTTGAAGTAAACTCTGAGGGGGATTATGGTAAATCCTTTCTGCTGGACCTTGCCCAATAGCCTCAGAATCTCCCTTTTGTGCAAGAGCAATTTTCTCTTTCTGAGTGGGTCGGGTGGCTTCAGTGTGGCATACCTGTATGGGGCTATGTAAAGGTTATAGAGCCAAGCCTCTCCGTTTTCTATACGCACAAAGCTGTCCTTGAAAGAAACGGTTTGTTTGTTTCTGAGGGCTTTAACTTCGGAGCCCTCAAGCACTATACCCGCCTCGTAGGTTTCAATAATCTCATACTCTGCCTTTGCTTCCTTGTTAAAAGCTACTGTAAATTCTTCAGTCTTTTTCAAGGTGTTAATATTATACAAGCTGGATGGAAAGGGAAAAGTTTTTTAAGTACTCCGTTCTGACAAGCACTATTGGACTTTTGATGGTAGTTTTGTATATACTCTTGCCTTTTATTACACCCATCCTCTGGGCTTTGGTTTTCTCCTTAGTGCTTTATCCAGTTCATCAGAAACTAAAAAAACTCTTCCCATGGGCAACTCTTTCTGCTTTAATTCTTACTTTACTTACTTTGCTCGTTATAGTGATACCCTTCGGAGTTTTAGGTGCCATAATCCTAAACCAAGCAATAGAATTCTCTAGCCATCTTTTGAACTTTATTCAAAATCATACCTACCAACAGTATCTAAGCGATCTAGAAACTATGTTGAAAAAATTCTTCCGCCAGGAGCAAGTGCAGATCTTTTTGAACTATGTAAACTCCGAAGAGTTTAGGTCTTTTGCAGTGGGAGTGCTCAAAAGCACAAGCCAACAGCTATTTCAACTTTCCACAAACCTATTCACCTTTGCCCTCTCCTTTCTCTTTAAAAGCTTTATCTTCTTGCTTACCCTCTTTTTCATCTTGAGGGATGGCGAAAGGTTCGCAAGCTTTATTAAAAGATTTACACCTATGCACGAGGAAGATGTTAGAGAAATTTTTGGTACTGTGTATAAAACTGTTTTGGCTACTGCCTATGGTTCAGTGGTTGTGGGCTTTTTTCAAGGATTACTCGGTGCTATTGGCTATGCTATAGCAGGCATTAAATACTCTCCTCTTTTTGGTCTTGCCACCTTTTTTGCTTCCTTTGTCCCACCCTTGGGTGCAAGTGCCGTCTGGGTGCCGTTGGTAGTTTATCTGTTTATCACCCAAAGCATAAAATCTGCCGTTTTTTTACTGATCTGGGGAGTGTTCATAATTTCCACCGTTGACCACATCATCCGTCCTCTTATTATGAAAATTGGTGTGCAAATGCCATACATTGTGTTGTTCTTTTCCATCTTAGGAGGTATCATTGCCTTTGGCTTTGTAGGAATATTCCTGGGACCTATAATCTTTACTACGCTATTTAGCCTTTTTGTGATTTACGAGAGAAGAATTTTGAAGTAAAGGTTTATCTAATGTATAGCCTTTCTATAGAAACTAGGATATCTTCAAAGAGCTCATTGGCGGTAGCCTCTGTGTCAAGTTTTATTACAACTCTTTCTACGCTGTCCGTTTGGATCACTAAGTTATTTTTCGATACATACAAAAAAGCTATGTGGGAGTATGGCACAGCTACCCTGCGGTTTTCCTCCTCGTAGATTAGATACCTATCCTCAAGCCTTACTCTATACTTTAGATACTTTTCACTTCTTTTCATTGCTTTACAAACATCGCATAAAAGCCGTAGGCGTAGGGTCCCACTTCCACCACCTTTTCCACCTTCAAACCCGACTTTTCTAGGATCATACCTACCTCCCACTCAGAATAAACCTCTTCGGGTGGTGGTCCTTTGTCCCTTTCCTCCTTTTTCCAGTCTATGAGGGCAAGGTAGCTAACGGGTTTGCTTACTCTTTCAAGCTCTCTTAAAAACTTCACTGGATCCTCTAATTCATGAAAGACAAAAGCCATGTATGTGAAATCTACAGTGTTATCCGGGAGTGGAATTTGGTTCTCTTGGGATAGCAGAACCTCCACATTTTTGAGATCGAGCTGGCTAACTTTGCTCTTTGCATACTCCACCGCTTCTGGGCTTATGTCTATAGCATATACCTTTCCGCTATCTGAAACCATTCTGGAAAGGTAAGGTAAATAAAAGCCTGCACCTGTACCCACATCAAGGACTGTCATACCGGGCTTTAACCCAAAAGATTTGAGAACTGTCTCCGGATCAAAAAGGTTAAGCCTTTCTGGATCGTCTAACTTCTCCAGTTTTTCTGGATTAAACTTGTGCATGTTAAGATTTTATCATGCTCGGTATTATAGGTGGAAGCGGGCTTTATAGAATGGATGGGTTAAAAAATCTCAGGGAGGTGTCCCTAAACACACCCTTTGGAGAGCCTTCTTCTCCTGTGATCTTGGGCGAGATAAGCGGGAAGCAAGTTGCCTTCATATCAAGGCATGGGCTAAATCATCAGTATCCTCCCTCCCTTGTACCATACAGAGCAAACCTTTGGGCTTTTAAGGAGCTTGGGGTAAAAAGGGTCTTGGCCATTTTTGCGGTGGGGGCTATCAATGAGAGGTTTAAGCCAGGGGACTTTGTGGTGGTGGATGACTTCATAGACTTAACCAAAGGGCGGGAAGACACTTTTTACAAGGGTATCTACTCAGTGGATGCACAAGGAGAGGACAAACCCTCCAAACTCTTGAGGGGAAAAAAGGTAGTTCATGTGGATATGACACAGGCTTATTGCCCTCAGATGAGAAAGGTTTTGATTGAAACCCTAGAGGAGTTAAAACTCAACTATCATCCTGCAGGTGTTTATGCCTGCACGGAAGGTCCAAGGTTTGAAACGCCTGCAGAGATAAGGGCTATAAAGCTATTGGGTGGAGATGTGGTAGGTATGACCGGCTATCCGGAGGTTGCCTTGGCGAGGGAGCTCGGTATGTGTTATGCAAGCCTTTGTGTAGTGGCAAATCCAGCGGCAGGCATTGCAGGTTATCGTCTAACCAGCGAGGAGGTTATCTTAATGATGAAGAACAAAGAAGAAGAGATAAAGAAAGTATTAAGGTTATTTGTAGCAAATCTTCCAGAGGAGAGATCATGCAAATGTGAAGAATCTTTGGAAGGGGCAGAGGTTTAAAGAAGCCCACTGCCTCTGAGTGAGAAAAAGTCCTTTTGGTTAATGATAATGTGGTCTAAAAGTTCAAACCCCAACAGCTCGCAGGCTTGCTTTAGTCTTTTGGTGAATGCTATGTCTTCCTTTGATGGTTTTGCGTCTCCTTTTGGATGATTGTGTAAGACGATCAAAGAACTACATGCCTTTTTTACGGCGGTGTAGAGTATATCCTTTGGTTCTGCGTAAAGAACGTTCATTTTGCCTATGGCAACCACTTCGTAATCTATCACCTTATTGGTTGGTGTAAGATAGAGTGCAATGAGATGTTCCCTCCTTTCGTCAAAGAGTACCTTTTCTTTGACAAAATTGTAGGCATCCTGAGGGCTGGAGATTTTAAATTCTCCATAAGGGTCATTTATCCTTTTGGCGAGCTCTATGACTGCTTTGAGCTGACAGGCTTTGGCAAAACCCAAACCTTTGATCTTCTTGGTTAGCTCCTCCACATCCATAGACATCAGCGTTTCCCATCCTAAGCTAATTACCCTGCTTGCCAGACTTATAACATCCTCTTCCTTGGTGCCAGAGCCAAAGATAACTGCCAAAAGTTCCTCATCCGATAGGGTGGATGCACCGAACTTTGAAAGCTTCTCTCGAGGGCGCAGGTCCTCGGGTAGTTCCTTTATGGACTTCTTTGGATACATCAGGAGCCCAGCATAAAATCTAAAATGGACGCCTCTATCTGCACTTCCCAATCCCGAAAGTTTTGATCTTTATTGCTTATTTGCAGGTATCCATCCCTTTCCAAATAGAGGATCAACTTGGCTAAGTTGGCAAGACCACAAAGCCTGGCGGACTGGAGGCTTGTGAGCTTTACCTTTGGAAAGGGTGTTTCTGCCTC
>JAEMPM010000148.1 GCA_022759285.1 Thermocrinis sp. | reverse complement strand
AAAACTTGGCGTATTCTTGGCATTCTTGATGAAGAGGACCAAAAGCACAAAGAGAGATACATAAAGGAGCTAGCTAAATGGAAAGAGTAGTCATCACCGGTGCTACAGGTTTTGTAGGTAGGTATGTAGTCAAAGAGCTTCTAAACAAAGGTTATAAGATTTATGCACTTGTTAGATCTGTCAAAAAAGTAAAGGAAATTTTCCCTGAGGGTATTGATGCCCTTGAGGTGGATTTTTCCGACAAGGATTCTTTAAGGAAAGCCCTTGAAAAAGTCCAACCCCATTACGTTATCCATCTGATCGGCATACTCGTTGAAAACAGAAGGTCTTGCTTTACCTTTCAAAAAGTACATTATTTTTATGCGAGGAACTTGTATGAGCTATTAAGGGAGCTATCTCCCAAAAGGGTGGTTCATATGAGCTCCCTTGGTACCCATAAAGATGCGCCCTCTTTATATCACCAAACTAAGTTCATGGCGGAGGAGTTTTTGAGAAGGTCAGGGCTAAAGCATACTATACTAAGGCCTTCAATAATCCTTGGTCCGGAGCAAAAGCTCTTTGCGGATATGTGGAACATTACCAAATATCTGCGGGTGGTAGCCTTGCCCGGAGATGGTGGGTATCTCTTTCAGCCGGTGGATGTCAGGGATGTTGCCTGTGCCCTCGTTAGCGCCATGGAAAAGGAAGAAGCGGTAAACAAAACTTACGAGCTATGCGGTCCAGATAAGGTTAGCTTTAAGGAACTTTTAGAGGATATTTTTTCTCACTGGAACAGGAAGGTTTTCCTTTTGCCTGTGCCAAAGGTTTTTATGTATATTGCGGGAAAAGTGGCGGAAAGGGTCCTCAGTCCACCACCTTTTAGCTCAGACCAAATGCTTATGATGTGGAGGGATAACATCTGCGGATTTGATAAGGATGTGGAGGTCGACGGCGTCAAAAAGCTATGCAATAAAGAGCCCATACCTTACAAAGAAAGCTTGGAGTGGAGTTTGAGGGAATTTGCTAAAAGAATGGTATAATTTTCAGTTCAAACTTTGCGGAGGTGTTGGTATGAAAACTTTGGCTTATGGTTTTCCAAAGCTTGGCGAAAAGAGGGAGTTCAAGTCTTTGCTTGAAAACTTTTGGAAAGGTAAGATAGACGAGGCTCAGTTTGTGGATGGAATGAACAACCTCCGTCGGTGGATGGTGGAAAACTACAGGCAAAATGTGGATATTATCCCCTCCAATGAACTATCTTACTACGACTTTGTCTTGGACACTGCGGTAATGCTTTCTGCCATACCCTCCCGTTTTGGGCAGTATGAAGGTTTAAAAACATACTTTGAAATGGCAAGAGGCAAGTATGCCCTTGAGATGACCAAATACTTCAACACAAACTATCACTACTTGGTGCCAGAGCTGGAAAATGCAGAGCTAAAGCTCTTGAAGAATTACCCCCTTGAGGAGTATAGGTTCTTTAAAGCTATGGGAGTGGATACCATTCCAAAAATCCTTTCACCCTTCACCTTCTTAAAGCTTTCAAAAGCCCTCAAAAGAAAAGAAGAGGGTCCATTTCCCATCCTTGAACTTTCAAAAATAGAAGACCGGGCTACCTTTGAAAAGTACTTCAATGCAGTTCTCGGAGTTTATGAGGAGGTTTTCAAAGAGTTAAAGGAGGAGGGTGTAAAAGAGGTTCTTGTAGAAGACCCAGCTCTCTGCTTAGAACTTGAAGACTATGAATGGGACCTGGTAGAGGATATGTATTCACGTCTTTCAAAGTACTTGGACATATACCTTTTAACTTACTATGACAGTGTTTCTAACTACCAAAGGTATATAAAACTACCTGTGAAGGCTCTGGGCTTTGATCTTGTCTCCAACAGGGAAAACCTTGAGAATATAAGAAGGTTTGGTTTTCCAGAGGACAAAGTGCTCATAGCGGGTGTAATAAACGGCAGGCAGGTTTGGAGGGCATGCCTGGATGAGAAGGTCCGATTAGTGGAGGAGCTGAGCAAATATGCTAAAGATGTTATCATTACTAATTCCTGCCCTCTCTTTCATTTACCTGTTAGCGTAGAGCCGGAAAATGAGTTGGATGCTGAGCTAAAAGAAAGGCTTGCCTTTGCAAAGGAAAAGCTTTTTGAGTTGAAAATCATAAAGTCCGCTCTTGAGGGCGACCAACAGGCAAGGTTGGAAGTGGAGAGGGTTAAAAAGCTCCTTTCCATTAAGTTTGGAGAGGTTCCTGAGGTTAGGGAAAAGGTCAAGAATCTGCGGGAAGAGGACTTTGTAAGAGAGATGCCTTACCAAGAGAGGATAAAGCTCCAACAGGACATCCTAAAGCTTCCTCTGCTTCCTACCACCACCATAGGTTCTTTCCCACAGACAGAGGAAGTCAGAAGGGCAAGAACCGAATACCGCAATGGCAAGTTAAGCCCTGAAGAGTACGAAAGGTTTATAAAAGAACAGATAGAGAAGGTCATAAGGATTCAGGAAGATATTGGACTGGATGTTTTGGTACACGGTGAGTTTGAAAGGACTGACATGGTAGAGTTCTTTGCAGAAAAGCTTGGTGGAGTTGCCACCACCAAACACGGATGGGTTCTCTCTTACGGTTCAAGGGTCTATAGACCACCCATCATATACGGAGATGTTTATCGTCCAGCACCTATGACCCTAAAGGAAATCACCTACGCCCAGTCTTTGACTCAAAAGCCCGTTAAGGGTATGCTAACAGGACCTGTCACCATACTTAACTGGAGCTACTACAGAGAGGACATTCCCAAGGAAGAGATTGCATACCAGATAGCTCTAGCTTTGCTGGAAGAAGTAAAGGATTTAGAAAATGCTGGCATCAAGATAATACAGATAGACGAGCCCGCCTTTAGGGAAGGGGCACCTTTAAAGAGAAGGGATTGGCCCCATTACTTTAACTGGGCGGTAAAAGCCTTTAGGCTCTGCTCCAAGGCGAAACCCCAGACCCAAATTCATACCCATATGTGTTACTCCGAGTTTAACGAAGTCATAGAGTACATATATCAGATGGATTTTGATGTTATATCCATAGAAGCATCCCGGAGCAAGGGAGAGATCTTGTCCGCTTTTGAAAACTTCAAAGGTTGGGACAGACAGATCGGCATAGGTGTTTATGATATACACTCTCCTGCTATACCGGACAAGAACAGCATAAGGCAAATTTTGGAAAGGGCGATGAAGGTATTGCCTGTCGAACTACTTTGGGTAAATCCAGACTGCGGACTAAAGACAAGAAGATGGGAGGAGGTGGTACCAGCCCTCAAAAACATGGTGGAATGTGCGGAGGAACTGAGAAAAGAGCTGGTTAGTGTTTAAGAGACATAGACTACTTCGTTCATGTGGAAGAGCTTTCCCACCACTCCGGGGGAAAGCCTCTCTTCCAAACTATTTAAAAGGTCTTCCTCGGACTTCTTAAGCTGGTAGTTGGTGGTGATAAGAGTACTGAGTTGATGATTATAGCGGTATGTAATGAGCAAGGAGAGAACCTCTATGCTCCAATCGGAGAGTCTTTCATTGCCCAGGTCATCCAGCGCCAAGACAGGAACCTTCATCAAAAACTTTAGCATCCTACTGTATTTATCTTCCTCGGAGCCTGCGTAAAATCTAAGTTGAAAGAGCATCTCCTTAGTATCAAAGAAAAAGCCCCTTACCCTTTTTTGTCTGTATAGTGCCTTTAAGATACCCACTACCAAATGGGTCTTTCCCATCTGGGGAGGTCCCACTAAGGTAATGCCCTTACCCTCTTCGGGGTCAAAAGTGAAAACAAATTCCTTACAAACCTCAAGGGCTCTCCTTTGAGCTGGAGAAATGGGTTGGTAGTTGTCAAGCTCCGCGCTCCAGAACTTTTTAGGAATGTTCAAAAGCCTTTGAAAGTTCTCCTCCTTAAACCTACATTGGCACAGTTCAACCACGTTGCCCTTATCAACAAAGCCTGTTCCCTTACAGATTGGACAGTTTTTATCTGCCATGGTATTATATTAATCCCACGGGGAGGAAAAGATGAAAATAGTGATGCTTCTTGTCTTTGCTCTTTTGTTCTCCTGCACGCCCACCATAAGGCAGAGCATATTCCCTCACAAAAACAGTAACATAGATGTGGTCAAGAAAGGAAACTTTGGTTTTTCGGAGGAGGAGGAGAGGTTCCTAGCACAAGAGGCTAAGGTCTTTAACATAGATATCCCAGATAGACAAGAAGTTAGAAGGTTTGTCAATTATTTCCTAGCAAACAGGCAGTTCTTTGAAAATACCCTAAGAAGGGCTCGCTATTACATGCCATTAATAGTTCCTATACTGCAAAAGTACGGTCTGCCGGAGGAACTTGCCCTATTGCCCGCAATAGAAAGCGCTTTCAATCCCTTTGCAGTTTCCCGTGCTGGCGCTGCTGGACTGTGGCAGTTTATACCCTCTACCGCAAGAAGATATGGACTTAGGGTAGATGGGGAAATAGACGAGAGGTTTGATGTGATAAAATCCACCGAGGCCGCAGCCACGTATCTGAAGGACCTTTATCAGACATTTAAAAACTGGGAGCTTGCTTTGGCAGCTTACAATTGTGGTGAAAGTTGCATAGCAAGGAGGACAGGCGGGATCAACTTTTGGGAAACGCAGAACTTTCTCCCTCTCGAAACAAAAAATTATGTACCTGCCTTTTTTGCTGTTTTGCTTCTTACAAGATACCCAGAAAAGTATGGCTTGAACATCAACATGGAAAAGATCGGCTTGGTGGTAAACAAAGTTCAGGAGGAAACAAAAGTAGAGAAGGTTTTAACGGACAAGAACCTAAAAGAGAGTGTCTTTAGGGACTTTAACCCTCACATAAGAGGAGATAGAATCCCAGCAGGAACTTACATATATTTACCCAAAATGCAAACCGCCCTAAAAGAAGAAAAAACGATTTTACTGGAAAATGGTGCAAAAGTGATAATTAGATGATGGATTGGATTGAAGAGGAGCTACAGAAAATACAACAGCAAAAACTCCTCAGAAGGCGAACCTTACGGGAAGGTTTAATAGACCTCTGTTCCAACGATTACTTGGGTTTAAGAGAACATCCCGAAGTAAAGGAAGAAGCCATTAGGGTAATAAAGGATTACGGAGTTGGTAGCGGTGCATCCGCCTTAGTTTCTGGCTACACGATTCATCACAAGTCTTTGGAGGAAAAGCTGGCGGATTTTAAAGGAGTTCCCGCCTGCGTTCTCTTTGGCTCTGGATATTTGGCAAACCTCGGGACAATACCCGCCTTGGTTTCTGAAAGAGACATGATCCTCAGTGACCAGCTCAACCATGCTTCCATCATAGACGGTTGCAGACTCTCAAGGGCAAAGGTATTCGTTTTCCCACACCTTGATTACGAGAAGGCAGAGGAGATTCTAAAGGAAAACAGAAAAGCTCACAAAAGGTGTCTGTTGGTTTCCGACAGTGTTTTTAGCATGGATGGAGACATAGCCCACCTTCCCACCCTGCTAAAACTTTCCCTGGAGTACGATTGTATGCTAATGCTTGACGAAGCTCATGCAACAGGCACTTTGGGGGAAAAGGGTAAAGGAATACTTTATGCCTTTGGTATTCCTTGGCAGGAAAACATTATATTGATGGGGACACTTTCAAAGGCTTTAGGCTCTTATGGTGCCTTTGTGTGCGGTTCCCAAAGGCTCGTGGATTACCTCATAAACAGGGCAAGGAGCCTCATCTTTTCCACTTCTTTACCCCCCTCCCTGTGTGCGTCCGCAAAAAAGGCTTTGGAGATTTTGGAGAGGGAAGAGTGGATGGTGCCCACTTTGAAGAGTTTGGCAGAAGAGATACACAGAAGACTTTCAGAAATGAGTTTTTTTGTAAAATTCTACGGTACTCCCATTTTACCCATAATGCTCTACTCGGAACAGAGGGCTCTTCAGTTGTCCAAGTATCTATTTGATAGGGGCGTCTTTTTGCAGGCTATAAGATATCCCACAGTGCCAATGGGCGAGGCGAGGCTAAGGCTTACCGCAAGCTTGAAATACAAAAAGGAGGACTTAGAATATTTCTACACGTTGCTAAAATCCCTCCCCCACCCTCCCTTCACTGACCCCCTCTCTCCGAAACCCAACTTCTAATCTACCTCACCAAGTTTATAGTATCCTCTAGAATTGTATTGCTAGCAGTTATAACCCTTGCGTTAGCCTGATAAGCCCTTTGGGCGGAGATTAGGTCTATAAATTCGGAGGCAATATCCACGTTTGACATCTCCAACATGCCAGAGCGCACCTTTTCTGCACTACCTGGAGTCATTATGGTTGGTGTTGAAATGGAGGTATACAAATTCGCACCCTTTTTTATCAACTCCTCGGGGTCGGAAAAGACTGCTAGAGCTACCCTGTACAAAGGTAAGGATTTTCCATTGGAATACACACCAACGACTGCACCATCCTCGGATAGCACATAAACATCCGCCAGGTCGCCCTTAGCGTATCCATTTTGGTCCGCGGTTATTGTAAAGTCTGCAGAATATTGGGTAATGTAAGAGTTTGATATGGATTCTCCAGCGTTTGGAGCTCCAGTTTGAGGCGTATCACCCACATATATACGCCAATTGGTGTTGGTGGGAAATGTCCCACCGCTAGGGGTGGTGGAGGGAACAGTTAATGCGGCTGGATTTAGGTAATATAAATAACTCTTACCATCTGGAGAAGGTTCCCTGAGAACTGTATTGTTGTCATATATTAACTTTCCTGACGAGTCAAAGCTCACTGTCCAATCCCCAGACAACTCGTATCCAGGTGTAGTTGAGTCTATATCAGACCTAAGATGTATTTCCCACTTGTTTGTTGCGACTCTTCTAAAGAAGAGATCTGCCTGATAAGGAGTTCCTACGCTATCGTATATGGTTATGGTGTATTTATAGTTATAGGAAGCAGGATTTGTAGGGTCAAAAGCTATTGTTGGTATACCTGCATCCGCATTCAGGTTGGAAGGTTGTAAAAAGTTTATGGTGCTTGTGGCTTCTGGCGGAAGCTGTTGCTCAACATGTATATCCTCCAAATTAGTGCCAACCGTTTCTCCTTTTTCATCAACTTTAAAGCCCTGAAGCCTCAATCCTTCCGAATTTACCATATACCCATCCCTGCTTAGCCTAAACTGCCCATCCCTAGTGTAATAGGATGTCCCGCTGACGGGATCTTTTACTATAAAAAGCCCCCTTCCTTGTATTGCAAGGTCTGTGTTTACGCCTGTTTGTTTAAAGTTGCCTATGGTCCAAAGCTTTTGGGTGCTATCCACTAAAACACCAGTGCCGTAGGTGGTAGATTTCATGGTGTTGGTTACAGTGTTTAGTCCTATGTTAACGGAGGATATTACGTCCTGAAATATAGGCCTACTACCCTTGAAACCAATAGTATTCACATTTGCCAAATTGTCTGAGATTATATCCATCCATGTTCTGTAAGCATTTAGCCCAGTTACTGCGTTAAAAAAACTTCTCATCATGGCTACACACCCCCTAAGTATATTATTTTTGATGGATCTATCATGCTACCATCCAAAAGTTCAAAAAGTAGCTGTCCGTTCATCACTGCTGCAGCTCTTATGGTATCCTTTATTCCGAGCTGCACGCTTGGATCCTCTAGACCCTCTTTAAAAACCTTTACCTTAAACTGTCCCTTCGGAAGACCGTCCAAATTCAATTCGTTTAATCCCTTTTTTAAATCCATATTTATCTCTTTCACCACTTGATCTCCGTCAAAGAATTTGACGGTAGCTTGAGATACATCCTCAGGTGATAAAAGGTAATATTGCCCTCCATTTACAGTATTTACCTCTTCTGTGGAAAAGATAACATCCTTTCCTACCAAAGAAAGGCTTGATATGAGCGTTGATTGATTAAAGAGGGCTTTGAGACCTTCGGTAAAGGATCGCATATCATTAAAGAACTTGACTTGGTTCAGCTTTACCATATCATCAAGCATTTTAGAAAGATCTTGGGCTTCGAAAGGGTCTTGATAACGTAGGGTTTCCATATAGATCTTCAAAAAGTCCTCAGAGGTAAGGTTATCCACCCCCGGCGTGTAATCGGGTGGAAGAACTTTAGGGTCCTGTGCTTTAAAGTTCACTTCCATTTTTTATCCCTCCTTGTGCTTTTTACTCAATTCTTCTTGCAAAATTTGGGCAAAGCTTTTGTCTTGCACCTTTGCGCCCTTCAAACTTCCCTTGAGGTCATACAGTCTTTCCTCTTTCCTGATAACTATTTCGTTTTCCTTCACTTCCAACTTTACTATATCACCTTCCTTTAGGTTCAATTTTTTCCTGACTTCGCTGGGCAGGGCTATGAGACCCCTTGCCATTATCTTTACTACCTCGTCCATGGTATATGAATATATGCCTATTGTTTGACGATGTCAAGTAGTTTGATGAAAGACACTAGTCTAACATATTCAACTTTCAAACATCTTTTGTTTCCAGAGGATTTGAGTTAAAATAAATAAGCTAAAACCCTTCAGGAGGTGTGCATGAAAGTTTTGGTGGAGCTTGCTAACAAGGCAAGGGAAGTAAGCGGAGTAAGGATTTACAAGAGGAATGTGGAAGCGGTACTTTCTGCAGTTTTGAAAAGTGGAGATTTTTGGGAAATAGTAGATATGTCAAGCTTACCTGTGCCCGCTGCATCGGGCATAGTAAAGGTTTTAATTGACGAAGGTATTCTCTTTATCGACGATGAAGAGAACATAAAACTGACCCAAAAAGGTTTTGATTTTGTTAGAGAGCTGGGCATAGAAACCTTTGAAGACCACCTGTGTAAAGCCTGTGAGGGCAGAGGAATACCCTTCTATGCAAACATAGAACTATACAGAGAGTTCTTACAGCTAACAAAGGACAGACCAAAGGCTATAAGGGACTATGACCAGGGTTCAGTTACTCCCGAGACTACCATATCTCGGGTGCTTTTCATGGATTCAAGGGGAGATCTAAGAAACAAGGACATCATAGTTCTAGGGGCGGAGGATGACTTAACCGGTCTCGCAATAGCTCTCACCCGAAAGGCAAAGAGCGTTCTAGTCATAGACATAGACAAAAGGCTCATTGATTTTGACAACCAAATATTCAAAGAGTTGGGTATAGATAACGCTAAGGCAATGGTTTGGGATCTAAGGAATCCACTACCTAAGGATATCCTGGGGAACTTTGATGTTTTTGTTTCGGACCCACCGGAAACATTGCCTGCCTTTAGGGCTTTCATAGGAAGGGGCATTGCTACCCTAAGAGAAGAGGGAGGAGTAGGATATTTTGGCTTGACTTTAAGAGACTCTTCTGTTTTCCGCTGGAGGGACTTTCAAATATCCCTCACATCCGAGTTTGGTGTAGTCATCACAGATATAGTGCAGAACTTTAACCATTACATAACCTGGGATTATCACTCGGAGACAAAGGCAGCGGAGTTAGCTCCTGTAAAGAGAGAGCCTAAAACTATATGGTACAAATCCGCTTGGTACAGGATAGAAGCTCTGCCCGGCTTTAAGAGGTGGAACGAACCTATCTCCGATGATGTCTTCTATCTTGACGAGGAAGGCTCCACCACTTGAAGAGAGGCTGAGGGAAATCTTAGAGAAGGAGTATGGAGTTTCTGACGAAGGGACCTACCACGCCCTCCTCAAGCTTATAAAAGGCTGGCTAAAGCCTTCCGTTCCGGGGGAAGGCATTTCTCTTACAAAGGATGGCTCTTACACCTTGATAGCCAAAGAGTATGGAGAGCCCTATCATAGCCTTACCGCAGGAGCCATAGGTG
The DNA here is from genome assembly GCA_022759285.1 of Thermocrinis sp. Lineage (GTDB taxonomy): Bacteria > Aquificota > Aquificia > Aquificales > Aquificaceae > Thermocrinis. The sequence goes on along the minus strand of JAEMPM010000148.1, from coordinate 19,956 downwards.
AGTGCATAGAGAAGTTTCTAAAACCCTCCGGACTTCTTGAGAAGGCAGGAAAGAGTAGGATAATCAGAGTGGTGGATGTGGGTTTCGGGCTAGGCTACAATGTGGTAGTTATGCTCAAGCATCTTAGGGATGTAAAAAAGGACGTATACATTGAGGTTCTATCCTTTGAAAAGAAGCTACCCAAGGAAGCTCCTCCACCGCCGGAGGAATATTTGCCATACTGGAAGTTACTTTGGGATAACCTACCCTCCTTTGAAAAGGATGGAATTTCCTTCAGACTACTTTTAGGGGATGCGAGGGAAAGGGTGAAGGAGGTTGAGAGTTTTGATGCAGATGCCATTTTTCACGATGGTTTTTCTCCTTACAAAAATCCCGAGCTATGGACCTTGGATTTTTTGGCTCTTCTTATAAAGCTTTTAAAAAGGGATGGAGTGTGGATTTCTTACACCTCTTCCCTTGCAGTTAGAAAAGCCCTAAAGCTTTTGGGCTTTAACCTGCAGAGTACGTCTCCTGTAGGAAGGAAGATGGGAGGTACAAAGGCAGGCTTTGAAATTGAGGAGTCCTTAACGGAAATAGAAGCTCAAAAGCTTAAAAATTCTCCTTTTGCGGTGCCTTTTAGGGATCCCACTTTGAACAGAGAACCATTGCACATACTAGCAGATTATGGGCTTAGGGTGCTTTATAATAGAAGTTAAGGAGGTGCATTATGAAGATCACACTGAGTGTGATAAAGGCAGACATAGGGGGATTTGTGGGACACTCCGGTGTGCATCCGGAGGTTTTGCAAAAGGTTCAAGAGGTAGGGCTTAAAGAGGTAGAAAAAGGTAATCTAATTGATTGTCAAACACTGGTCTGCGGTGACGATATTGCCTTGGTTATGACCCATCAGCACGGTGTGGATAGCGAGCTGGTGCACGGTATAGCCTGGAAGGCCTTTGAGGAAGGAACAGCGATTTCCAAAAAACTAAAACTGTATGGCGCAGGGCAGGACTTGCTCTCGGACACCTTCTCCGGAAATGTTAAGGGTATGGGTCCGGGTGTGGCAGAGATGGAGTTTGAAGAAAGACCGTCTGAACCTGTGATCGTCTTCTTTGCAGATAAAACCGCCCCCAGTGCGTGGAACTTGCCCCTTTATGAGATGTTTGCAGACCCAATGGTCTGCGCAGGCCTGGTCATAGATCCCAAAATGCACGACGGATTTACCTTTGAAGTGTTGGATACATATACGGGAAAGGCAGTTAAGCTATCAACCCCCGCGGAACTGTATGACCTTCTGGCACTGATCGGCAGTGTGGAAAGATATGCAGTCAAGAGTGTATGGAGGAATTCGGACGGGGAGATTGCGGCGGTTGCCTCTACCCAAAGACTCTCCCTTATCGCTGGCAAGTATGTAGGAAAGGATGATCCTGTTATGATCGTTAGGGCTCAGTCTGGTTTTCCTGCAGTTGGCGAAGTGCTTGAACCCTTTGCAAGGCCGTGGATTGTAGAAGGCTGGATGAGAGGGTCACACAACGGACCTCTTATGCCCGTATCCTTTAAGCAGGCAACTCCCACCCGTTTTGATGGACCACCGAGGGTAATAGCGGCGGGTTATCAGATCGCCAATGGCAAGCTGATAGGTCCAAGGGACCTTTTTGATGACCCAGCCTTCGACAGGGCAAGAGAACAAGCCCAGCTTATCGCAGACATCCTCAGAAGACAAGGTATTTTTGAACCCCACAGGCTACCTTCCGAGGAGATGGAATATACAACCCTTCCCAAGATCCTCAAAAAGCTGGAAGACAGGTTCTATGAGTTGGAGGAGGGCAAAAAAGCTCCCACCGGCGAAGAACATCACACAGAGACGGACTGAAATATGAAAAAGGTCTATAGCATAGAAGAGAGGATCGTTCTCATAGTGGGAGAGTTTCTGGATAATGTGAAGGAAAAGGAACCCTTTGTCTGTTATTTGGAGGATTATCGTTTTAGGCTTAGGGCAAAGCTGGTGGAGCTTTTGGCTACTCCCGCCTTTGACAGTGCTTTGGAGGGTATGTTGAAGTGCGTAGAAGCCCATATAAACAAGCTTGATCTTGAAAACGAAAAGGAGCTCAGGAGGATCTTAGAAGCGGTGGAAAAAACCAATGAACTCTTAAAGGAATTCCTTGAAGGAGATAGGGTAAAGGACAAAGCGATGCTATCTAAAGTATCCGGAAGACTAGGCACTATAGCGGAGGAGCTGAGGTTGGAGATAAACAGAAGGTGCGAAGGGCTATTAGACAGAATAAGGAAGCTCTTTGGTAGGTAGTTCCTAGTGCTTTTCTTCCATTTTTACCGCAAGAATCTGATGGTAAAGCTCCCTTAAAATTTCTACATAATCCTCTTTGCCCTCCTCCACCAAGTCCATGAGAGCTTCCAGTTCCTTTGTCCAGTCCTCAGAAAGAAACTTTTTTATACTCTCTTCAGAGCTCAAAAACTCATAGACCTTTTTGCCTAGGTTCGTAGGTATAAGAAAACCTTTCTTTTCTATCACATAACCCCTCTCTATGAGCTTGGCTATTATGGTGGCGTAGGTGGAGGGTCTACCTATGCCCCTATTTTTCATCTCTTGCACCAACTCGCCGTGGGTGTAAAGGTAAGCCTTGGGTTGAACCTTTAGCGTCTTTCTATCTTTGACGTCTAACTCACCGGAAAGTGGAGGTTGCAGTTCAAGCCTGAGGATTTTGTTCCAGCCATCTTCCAAAATATCCGTGACTAACTCTCGGGAGATTTCAAAGTCCCCCACCCTTATGAGAACATCTCTAACTTTAACCTTCACCGGTCTCATTTGGCTTGCCATGAACCTCTTAAAGATGAGTTCATACAAGAGGAGGTGATCTTTGTTAAAGCCATCCACACTTAACTGACCGCTGAGCCATAAGGACCTTAGCTCTTCCGGTTCTAAAGCTTTGGTAGGTCTAATACACTCGTGGGCTCCGCCTTCTCCCCACACCCTTGGGTTAAAGTACTCTTTTCCGAATTCCTCCTTTATGTATTCACCCGCTAAAGCTATGCCATAGTCTGAAACTCTAACTGAGTCTGTTCTGTGATAGGTTATAAATCCCCATTCAAACAGACTTTGGGCAAGCTCCATGGTCTTTGGCAGGGAAAACCTGTACCTATCGCTGGCATCCTTTAGCATGGTATCCGTTCTGTAGGGTGGAGGAGGATTTCTTAGCTCCTCCCGCTCTCCGAGAACTTTTATATCTACCTTTTCCAAGCTTTCAAAGAAGACTTTTGCTTTATCCTTTTCCTCAAAGGTGAGCTCAAGCAAAAACTTCCTGCCCTCTTGGGAAAGGTCTATTTGTACCTTATAAACTTTTTGCCTGTATTCCTTTTCCCTTTGTATGATCCAGCCCAAAACGGGTGTTTGAACCCTACCCGCAGAGAGCCAGTTTTTGCCAAGAGCACTCCAAAGTCTTTGGGAAAATTCGAAGCCCACCCACCGGTCGGAGACCCTTCGGACTACCTGGGCCTTAACCTTGTTTTCGTCTATGTCCCTGAGTTCTTTTAGGGATTTTATTATTGCCTTCTTGGTAACCTCGTGGAACTCCATACGCCTTATGCTTTTGACAAAGGGTCTGAGCAGGTTCGCTATGTCCCAGCCTATTTTCTCACCCTCCGCATCTGGGTCTGTGGCTATAAAAACTTCTTGACTTTCAAGGGCTAATCTTCTAAGGCTGTTTATCACATCTTCCTTTCCTTCAATTGCTTGATAAATTGGGCTAATATGCCCATCCACCAAAACTCCGTGAAATCCGCCTTCAGTCACTAAATCAAGGACATGCCCTAAAGATGCACTGATCATCAAGTACAGGCTTTCGGTGGAAGTTTCATAGACCTCATGTCCGTGTATCCTTCTTCTGACGGGCTTTCCAAAAAAGTTGGCTATGGTACGCGCCTTGTTGGGAGACTCCACCACCAAGAGAATGGGCTTTAGCAGTGTGTTCCTTTCTTGGACCTCCTGCCCCTCAAGGAACTTTCTTATCAAAAGCCTATCCCTGTCTATTTCTGCAAGGACGCCTTCAAGGTCAATCTGCCCTAGCTCTACAAACTCTATATCGTCGCTGAACCATCTAACCTTTTTCTGTAAATGCTTAAAAACCCTTCTGTCATCCACCAATACCAGGCTTAGACCTTTGCTTATCCCACCCGCAAACATACGGGAGGTTCTACCGCTGGCTTGCAAATAGCCTGTGGCATCGGAAACAAAAAGCTTACCACCATCCTCTTCAAGCTTAAGGGTAATATCCTCCGAAGTTTGCAAGAGCTTTGAGACCTCCTCCGAATTGAAAAATTCCTCTATTTCCCTTTTGAGGTTTTCAATCTTTTCCCTAAGCTGAGGTTTATCTTGCAAGAATTCCTCACTTAGGTATTGGTATTTTTTTAAGGCTGTGAGCCAATTGTCAATTTTTTGAGATAGATGCGGAAGCTTCTTGACGATCTCCGCCCTTATGCTACTCAAAGCCCAGAGCAGGTGGGAGAGGTTCTCCTCAAGCCTCAGAGAAACAACGATCTTTGGCACTCCGTAAAAGATGGCGTACCTTACCACGTGAGGCATGTCAAAGCCCCTAGCCAGAGGATTCCTATAGGACGCAATACCTATGAGCACATCTACCTCTCCCTTTTCATAACGGGCTAAGTTTTCTTCCGAAAGCTCTTCGTAGGTTAAACAGGCTATCCCTTTCTGAGAGAGTTCCTCCTTTAGGACATCCACGTACTCCTTCCCTCTGTCGGAGGGAACAAAAACCAACCCTCCCTTGCCAAGCTTTCTGATCCACTCCTCCAAGGGAAGTTTGTTTATGTCTTCGTAGGTGTCCAACACGTTCCTAAGGTAAAAGGTGGGAGTTCCTACCTCAAAGCCCAAAAGTTCCCTAAAGAGCTTGATCCTGCTTGACCTTGGGTTAGAGGTAGCGGAGGACACCACAAGGACACCCTTTCTCTTTTGGGATACTCTGGAAACCTGCTCGGAAAGTTTTTTTATTTCCTCCCAATCCTCTTGACTTTTGTTCAGCTTTTCCTTCAAACGGATAAGCCTTAGGGCTAGTTCTATATCTTCGGGAGAGAAGTTTAGAAGATAGAGCGCTTTGTCTATGTTTTTAGCAGTCTTCAAAAAGGAATCCACATCATCCACAAAGATAAAGGCAAAATCCTTAGGTAGACTTTCATAGTTTTTGTAAAGAAACATGGAGGTGGAGACAAACACTAAAAAGTTCCCCTCCTCTAACCTTTTCTTCTTCTCCCTTTTTTCCTTCTCTGTATCGTCTCCAAAATAGAGGATGTGCCTTTCGTCCAATCCAAAGTTTTTTAGCTTTCTTACAGTCTGTTCTACCAACAGCTTGGTAGGAAGGATCACGTAGGACCTTTTGTTTTTCTTTGCTAAAAAGGAAACCATAGAAAGACCGAAGGATGTCTTGCCCACACCAGTAGGTGCCAGTAGCCCGAAAGAATGTCCCATAAGCACCCTCTTTGCCCATGTTCTCTGCAAATCCCAAGGTTCCGCAGACACACCCCTTCTGAACTCTTCTACCCATTCTAAGAGTTCTTTTTCCACTTGGCAAACTTCCCAAAGGGTTCCCTCTTTTAGGATCTTGCAAGGGTCCCCCTCTTCGGGCATACACTTCTCGCAGGGAAGCCCCTTCTCAAGCCTTTCTACGCTTATATCTCCACCACAATTAGGACAAAGCTTGCTAAATATCGCCTTTATCATTTAGTTAAAGATTATACAAAACCTTCGAACTTAACCATTTCTTAACACACACTGCATAATTTCTTAAGTTGAAAGGAGGTGGAAGAAATGAGAAAGCTGATAGTAAAGGACAGAAAGTTAGCCAAAAAGTTGGAAGATAGACTAATAAAGAGGGGCTTGGTGGTAGCCCTTTGCGAAGGAGAGGAAAACTCTCCCCTTCTCCAAAAAGCGCAGGTAGTTATACAGGTCAAAAGCACCTCAAAAGGCTAAGGGTGTAGTCTAAGGCAGAGAGGTAAGCTAAAAGGATTGAAATCCAAAGCACAAGGGTGCCCAAAGGGCTACCTAGAGCAAACAAGACCAAGGTGGTAAATTCTGCAAAGGTTTTAAGCTTACCAAGAAAGGAAGCACTCATAAGGTAGCCCTTTTCCACTGCAAAGCTTCTCAAAAATGATATGTAAAGCTCCCTTATTAGCAAAAGGATAAAGGCGTAGGGAGAAACTTGCCCAAGATAGAGATAGGCAGAAAGACAGGAGAGTACAAAGACCTTATCCACGAAAGGGTCAAGGAGAACACCCAATTTGCTGACTTCGTTCCTTTTCCGGGCAGTGTCTCCGTCCAACCAATCGCTGAGGGCTCCCAGAAGAATCAAAAGGAAGGCTAACTTGTGATGTTGATTCAAGATGGAAGGTACAGTTAGAAAGATCAGCAGGAATCTAAAGAGGGTTATGTAATTTGCCATTTGGGAAAATTATAGCACGCAAAAATATGCGTATACTGATATTATGAAATCTTAGTCTTCTATGCTTAATTTTTTAAACAAAACCCCTTGACAAAGGTGCAGGATGTTAATATAATATCTATTAGTAAAACCCTAAGAAGGAGGTGGAAGACATGGCAAAGTTGAAACCCCTTTACGACAAGATCGTAGTTAAAAGGCAAGAAGAACAAGAACAAAGAACTGCATCAGGAATAATCATACCCGATACAGCCAAAGAAAAGCCTCAAATCGGAGAAGTGGTGGCGGTAGGAGAGGGTAAACGTCTAAACAACGGTGAGATAGCCCCCCTAAAGGTAAAGGTGGGGGACAAGGTGATCTTTAACAAGTACGCAGGTACAGAAGTAGAGCTTGATGGTGAAAAGTATCTCATAATGTCTGAAGATGAAGTTTTAGCAATCCTTGAATAAAAACCAAAAGGAGGTGAAGCCATGGCAGCAAAGAAGGTAATTTATGGAGAAGATGCAAGAGCTAAGCTAAAAGCTGGTGTAGATAAGCTTGCCAATGCTGTAAAAGTTACCCTTGGTCCAAAGGGAAGGGAAGTAATCATTGAAAAGAAGTGGGGTTCACCCTTAGTTACCAAGGACGGTGTAACTGTTGCTAAGGAAATAGAGCTAAAGGACCCCTATGAAAATATGGGTGCTCAACTGGTGAAGGAAGTTGCCTCCAAGACCGCCGACATAGCAGGAGATGGTACCACCACCGCAACAGTCTTGGCACAAGCGATCTTCACAGAAGGATTGAAGGCAATAGCGTCCGGTGCCAACCCAATGGATGTCAAGAGGGGTATTGACAAGGCGGTAAGCGTAGTGGTAGAAGAGATCAAGAAACTTTCCATACCTGTTTCCGGTAGGAAGGAAATAGAGCAAGTTGCAACCGTGTCCGCAAACAATGATCCAACCATAGGAAGGATTATCGCAGATGCTATGGAAGCCGTTGGAAAGGATGGTGTGATCACCGTAGAGGAGTCCAAGTCTGCGGAAACCACCTTGGAAACAGTCCAAGGTATGCAGTTTGACAGAGGTTATCTATCTCCTTACTTCATAACCAATCCCGATAAGATGGAATGTGTCCTCGAAGAACCATACATCCTCATATACGAAAAGAAGATCTCCAACGTAAAGGACTTGCTACCAGTCCTTGAACAAGTTGTCAGGGCAGGAAAGCCCATCCTCGTAATAGCGGAAGATGTGGAAGCAGAAGCTTTGGCAACATTGGTAGTGAACCACATAAAGGGTGTAATAAGGGCATGTGCAGTAAAGGCACCTGGTTTCGGTCAAAGGAGGAAGGACTATCTCCAAGACATAGCTATACTCACCGGTGGAACTGCTATCACTGAAGAACTCGGTATTAAGCTTGAAAGCGTCACCCTTGATATGCTCGGAAAGGCAGACAAGGTAATAGTAGATAAGGATAACACCACCATAGTGGGTGGTAAAGGTTCCAAGGAAGCAATACAAGCAAGGATAGAACAAATCAAGAAACAAATTCAAGAGACCACCTCTGATTACGATAGGGAAAAGCTCCAAGAAAGATTGGCAAAACTCTCTGGTGGCGTTGCCATAATCAGGGTCGGAGCTGCCACTGAGGCAGAAATGAAGGAAAAGAAGGCAAGGGTAGAAGACGCAGTGCACGCTACCAAGGCTGCTGTAGAAGAAGGTATCGTGCCTGGTGGTGGTGTTGCGTTGGTAAGGGCTTCTGAGGCTTTGGACAACCTAAAGGTAGATAATCCTGATCAACAGATCGGTGTGGACATAATCAAGAAGGCATGCAGGACACCACTCAGGCAAATAGCTGCCAACGCAGGCTTTGAAGGATACGTGGTTCTTGAAAAGGTGATCGCCCTTGGAAAGGAAAAGGGTGTAAACTACGGATTTGACGCAGCAACCGGTGAATACAAGGACATGGTAGAAGCGGGTATAATAGACCCAACCAAAGTGGTAAGAACCGCTCTAATGAACGCAGCATCCGTAGCTGGAACCATGCTAACTGCAGAAGCTCTGATAGCAGAAATACCCGAGGAAAAGAAGGACAAAGTACCCACCTCTCCGGAAATGTCTGACCTGGATTAACATAACCAGCCCCCGTCAGGGGGCTTTTTTAAATTGAGCCTTCTTGCGAGCCATTATCTGAGAGACCTGTGCTGCTTTTTGGGAATCCATAGCAGACAGGATTGCAGCTGATTGAGTTGCTTTTAGGTTCAGAAGGATCTCCGCAGCAAGGTCTGGATCCATGTTGTTCATTATAGCTCCCGCTTCGTCAGGATCTGCCTTATTGAAGATAGCAATTAGCTTTTGAAAATCGGGAGAAACCTCTTCCTTTTTGGATTCTACCTTTTTGAGTTCCTCAAGCTTTTTTCTTTCCTCTTCTAACCTCTTTAACTTTTCCTCCAGATCTTTGGAAATAGCTTTCAACTCGCTTTCTACCTTTGCCTCATTCTTTGCCTTTACCTTCTTCTGAAGAGCACTCTGGTCAAAAGAGATCAAAGGAAAGACAAGCAAAAATACAAGGAGTTTTTTTATAAGCTGGAGAAAGTTCGACCTTTGCATCTCAAGAGAAAATTCTTTTCTTCTCATCTCCATTTCCAACTTTCCCTTTACTACTTCCACCGCCTTCATGTCCTTGTATATAAGCTTTAGTTCATCCTTCTTCTTTTCAGCTTCCTTCTCAAGCTCTTTCAAAGTTCTTTCAAGCTCATTTTTTTTAGAAAGAAGGCTTTTATATTCTATAAGCTTTTCAAAACTGAAAGCTTGCTTTATGATCTTTTCGAGCTCTACCATTCTCTCCTCAAGGGAGGCTATTTCCTCTCTTAACGCTTGGGCCCTTGCCCTTAACTGCTCTAACTCCCTTGCCTTTTCCTTCTTTTGCCACTCCTTTATCTTTAAAACTCCTTTAATCCACCGCATATATTCCCCTTAGGTTTCTACCCTCTTCGTCCCAATCCAAACCGTAGCCCACCAAAAATTTATCTGGCACTTCAAAACCCACATAGTCCGCCCTGAACTCCACTTTCCTCCTTTCTTTTTTATCAAGCAAGACGCAGACCTTAAGCACAGAGGGCTCCTTTTCTCTCAAAAACTCTACCACTTTCCTTAGGGTGTAGCCCGTGTCTAAAATATCATCCACAAGGAGCACCTTTTGGTCTCTTATATCCATAGAAAGGTCCTGAAGGATACGCACATTGCCCGAAGATTCCTGAGAGGAACCATAGCTTGAAACCCACATAAAATCCACCTTTACAGGTACAGAAAACGCCCTTGTAAGGTCCGCGGTAAAGACAAAGGCACCTTTAAGCAAAGACACCACTACAAAGTTTTCCCCTAGATCTTTCTCTATTTCCTTTGCAAGCTCTTTGACCCTCTCCTTTACCTTCTCCTCTGGAATTAAAAGGCTGAGGGACCTACCTTTTATATGCATGAATTTAAATTTTATTCGTAATCAAAGTTTTTTGCTTCCAGCCAAAGCTTATCCATCTCCTCCAAAGTCATATCCTTTAGTTCCCTTCCCATCTCCTTTGCCCTTTTTTCCATATATCTAAAGCGTTTTTCAAACCTGTCGTTTGCCTTTTGCAGACACTCTTCCGCATCCACCTTTAAAAACCTCGCCAACTCCACCACAGCAGTAAGCAGATCTCCAACTTCGTGCTCTACATCCCGCTTATTTCCCCTTTGAATTGCCTCCTTCAGTTCTTGTAGCTCTTCCGCTATCTTTTCAAAAACCTGTTCTATGCTTTCAAAGTCAAAGCCAACAAGGCTTGCTCTGTCTTGGAGCTTTTGGGACCTCATTAAGGCAGGAAGGCTCCTCGGCACTCCATCCAGAATGCTTTCTCTATCCTTAGCTTTCTTTTCCTCCCACCTATTTAACACCTCCTCCGCACTTTCACACCCAAAAACATGGGGATGTCTGTCTATAAGTTTTTTATTCAACGCCTTTATAACATCCCACACATCAAAGGCTGAACGCTCCTTTGCAATTTGGCTATGAAAAACCACCTGCAACAGTACATCTCCGAGTTCTTCCTTCAGTTTCTGATCGTCTTTGCTGTCTATGGCGTCCAAAAGTTCATAAACCTCTTCAACCGCATACTTCTTTAAGCTTTCGTGGGTTTGCTTTCTGTCCCAAGGGCACTTTTCCCTCAGGCTCTCCATTATCTTTAAAAGCTCCTCAAAGGGAGTCATTGGTATTCCACTGTTCTTATGTGCACTTCTTTTAACTGTTTGGGAGACACATAATCAGGCGCACCCGTTAGAGGGCATATACCTTTTTGGGTTTTTGGAAAGGCAATAACATCCCTTATTGATTCCAACCCACGCATTATGGCAAGCAGGCGATCCAAGCCTATGGCAAGACCTCCATGGGGCGGTGCTCCAAAGCTCAAAGCACTCAAAAGAAAGCCAAACTTCTCCTCCGCCTCTAAGGGAGATATGTTTAAAAGTTTAAAAACTAGCTCCTGAAGGTCCCTACGATGGATCCGAATGGAGCCACCACCCACTTCATAGCCATTGATAACAAGGTCGTATGCCCTCGCCCTTACCGAATGCACAAGCCTTTTCCTCTCTTCCAAATCCTCGGTTTCCAGGGCTTTTTGTAAGATCGGAATATCCTCCTCCCTTGGAGAGGTAAAGGGATGGTGCAAAGACACAAACCTGCCCTCTTCTTCGTCCCACTCCATTAGGGGAAAGTCTACTACCCAGAGGAAGTCAAAACGGTCCTTTTGCTGAAGGTTAAAGAGTTTAGCAAGATGAAGTCTTAGATTCCCAAGAATTTTATAAACCATCTCCCTTTTATCTGCGGAGAATAGTATGGTATCTCCGGGCTTTGCCTTTGTCCTCTCAAGGATTCCCTTGATCTCTTCCTCTTTTAAAAACTTGGTTATAGGGGAGGTTAGCTTGTCCTTTTCGACCTTTATCCATGCCAAGCCCTTTGCCCCCAAGGATTGAACAAACTTGGTAAGCTCATCCAGGTCCTTCCTTGAAAGCTCTCCCAAGTTAAAGTTTATAGCCTTTATTACACCACCCTTTTCTATGACATCTCTGAACACTTTAAACTCGGTGTTTTTGAAAAGATCTGTAAGTTCCACAAGCTCCAAGCCAAACCTTCTGTCGGGTTTGTCAGAACCGAACCTCTCCATGCACTCTTGGTAGCTTAGCCTTTCAAAAGGTGTTTTTACCTCAACTCCCAAAAGTTCCTCAAAGAGGGTCTTTATCAACTGCTCTGTGATGGCTATAACATCCTCCTCATCCACAAAGGACATTTCAAAGTCTATTTGGGTGAATTCGGGTTGTCTGTCCGCTCGTAAATCTTCATCTCGCAGACATTTAGTGATCTGAAAGTATCTGTCAAAGCCCGCAACCATAAGAATTTGTTTAAAGAGCTGAGGAGACTGTGGCAAAGCGTAGAACTTACCTGGATGCAACCTTGAGGGCACTATAAAGTCCCTTGCTCCCTCTGGCGTAGATTTGGTCAAGAAGGGCGTCTCCACCTCCACAAAGCCGTTCTCCACAAAGACCTTTCTTATTATCTGATAAGCCTTGTGCCTGAAGAGGAGATTTTCTTTCATGCTTTCCCTTCTAAGATCCAAGTATCTGTATTTTAGCTTTAGCTCTTCTGAGATGGGCGTCTCTTCATTCACCGGAAAGGGCAAAGGTTCTGCACTGTTTATGAGTTCTACATAGTTTGCCACAACTTCAAAGTATCCTGTCTTTAGCTTTGGGTTTTCTGTACCGGGTGGTCTTCTCCTGACGATGCCCTTTACACATATAACGTCCTCTGAGCCCAGCTTGTCTGCCACTTCGTAGGCGGAGGGAGAGCTTAGCTCCTCCACCACCACCTGCACTATACCCTCTCTGTCCCTTAGGTCTATGAAGACCACCCCTCCGTGGTTTCTGATCCTATGTACCCAACCGCAGAGAACAACCTCTTTATCTAAGTCCTCTTGGGATATTTGTCCGCAGTATTTGGTTCGCTTAATCATAAGCAAAAGATTATAAGGGATTTAAAAGGGTTTTCCGGGCACTTTTTCCCAATCCTTGAGGAAAAGTTCTATGCCTTTGTCAGTTAGCGGATGTTGGAAGAGTTTTTTCATCACTTCAAAGGGCATGGTGCATATGTCCGCCCCAATGAGCGCCGCCTCCAGCACATGCATGGGATGTCTTACGCTCGCTACTATTATTTGAGTATCGAAACCATAGTTGTCAAAAATAGTTTTTATATTCCTTATAAGCTTCATGCCATCGCTTGAGATATCATCCAACCTACCTACGAATGGGGATACAAAGGTAGCTCCAGCCTTTGCTGCAATAAGTGCCTGAGTGGGAGAAAAGACCAAGGTAACATTAGTGGGTATTCCTTCAGATTCAAGCTCCTGAACCGCTATTATGCCTTCCGGCGTCATGGGGATTTTAACAACCACATTATCACCAAGCTCTGCCAGCTTTCTTCCTTCTTCTACCATACCCTTGGCATCCCTTGATACCGTCTCCAAGCTAACTGGACCATCCACCAACTGCAGTATTTCCTTTACAACCTCCATAAAGGGTCTTCCTGTCTTAGCTATAAGGGTTGGGTTGGTGGTGACGCCATCCAGTATGCCCCATTCTAAAGCTTGCCTTATTTCATCTACATTTCCTGTATCTAGAAAAAATTGCATGACAAACCTCCTCTACCTTATTTTAATTCCCCCTTAATCTTTTCGTAGGCATTCACCAAATATCCTAGGAAAGCGTTTTCCGGTTGAGCTCCTACAAACTCTGCCACACCTCTGTTTATAACGATCTTTGGCACACCAACCACCTGATAGACCTCCGCAAGGTCCATGTTTTCGGTGGCGTCCATAATCACTGCGCTTATGTAGTCGCTTGCGATGGCAAAGTTCATAGCCATCAACGCAGCAGCGGGACAGTAGCCACAGGATGTGGTCACAAAGACCAAAATTTCCATAGGTATGTCTATGGACTGGAGAATCTCTAAGGTTCTTTCGCTAAGTCTGGGCTTTCTCTTTGAAACTTGAATGATACCGTTTATGAGGGTTGAAAATTCAAGCCCCGCAGGAAGTCCCACATACCTTATGCCATAATCCTTTTCCCCCTCTATAACAATGGTAGGCACCCTCTCAACGCCATAGGCGGATGCCTTATCTTTGTCTATCAACGGTGAATATATTTCAAGTTTTACTTTACCTTGGGATAGCCCTTCCACTTCCTTAAGAAGCTCTTCCGTAGTAGAGCATGTCTCACAACCTATGGCTTGGCTAAAAAGCTTTAGATTCACAGGATTTTCAAGCTCCTTTTCGAACAGCTCCCTTAGTTGGGCTCTCACTTCTAAGTTCAAGAGCATTTTTTGACCTCCTTTATGAGTTTATAATTATAAGCTCGAATGCTTAAAATCGGCATCACTATAGGAGATCCAGCAGGGGTGGGACCAGAGATAATAGTGCGTCTGATGAACCACCTGGACCCCCAATACGCATACATAATATACGGAGAGGAGAAGATCTTAAAAGCCTGTGCAAAGGAACTTGGAAGGGATTTTACCGCCAATTTAATAAACAGCCCACAGGAAGTAAACGTTCCGGGCGTTTATCTCATTGATCTGAACATATGCGACGTAGAAAGACCATCCCCCTCTTACACTTCGGGAAAAGTGGCAGTAGCCTATTTGGGAAGGGCTGTGGTAGATGCAGTTTATGGTAACATAGACGGGCTTTTGACTATGCCCATAAGCAAGTTTTGGGCTAGGATTGCAGGCTTTTCTTACGAGGGTCAAACTGAGTTTTTGGCACAGGCTTCTAGGGTAAGGGATTACGCCATGTTGATGTATTCAGAAACTATAAAAGTTGCCCTGCTTAGCACTCATATATCTCTGAAGGAGGCAATAGAAAGGGTTAAAAGGGAAAATATAGTAAAAAAGGTCAAATTTTTGGCGGAGGAATTTAAAAGATGGTTTAAAAAATCCCCCAAGATTGGAGTTTTGGGACTGAATCCCCATGCAGGAGAAGGTGGAACCATTGGAGAGGAAGATATAAAAGAAATTGCTCCCGCGGTGGAGGAATTAAAGTCTATGGGATACACAGTGGATGGTCCCCTATCCCCAGACACTGCCTTTTTAAACAGAGATTACGACCTATTTTTGTGCATGTATCATGATCAAGGACTAATACCTTTTAAACTTTTAGCCTTCAAAGAGGGAGTAAATATGACCCTTGGAATTCCCTTTCCAAGAACTTCTCCCGATCACGGAACCGCTTACGATATAGCATGGAAAGGAATAGCAGATATCTCTCCCTCCCTACATGCTCTAAGACTATGCGAAAGATTAGCTAAAAATAACAAATGAAAAGGGGGCACAAAGCCCCCTACAGGAAGATTACTTCTTCTCTTCTTGCTTTTGCTCTTGCTTTTGTTCTTGCTTTTGCTCTTGCTTTTGCTCAGCCTTCTTGGCCTTCTTGACCTTCTTAACCTTCTTAGCTTTCTTTACATTCTTCTGCTCTTGGGCAGCAGGTGCTTCTTCCTTCTTTTGTTCAGCTTGTGCGGGCTGAGCGGCTTGTTGCGCCATTGCGGCACCTGCAAAAGCTGCTGCTAAAAGGGCTGCTAAAAGTTTCCTCATGGTAACACCTCCTTATAGGGTTTTGATGTAATTTATATTATAAGTTCAACGATGAAAATTTCATGAAAAAATGGCGGAGCCTATCCTGACTATGGTGGCACCTTCTTCCACTGCAACTTCAAAATCCTCGGACATTCCCATTGAGAGGTGAGGAAGCTCTATCTTATACAACTCCTCCAGCTTTTCTTTTAGTTTTCTTAGCTTCACAAAGTAAGGTCTTACTTCCTCTGGGTTTTCCTTGTGAGGAGGAATTGCCATAAGACCAAGAACTCTCAGATTTTTTAAACTCAGGCAGTATTCAAAGAGTTTTTCTAAATCCTCCTCATAAACGCCTCCCTTTGTCTCTTCCTTTCCTACATTTACCTCAATGAGAACGTCTTGAACCTTTCCGAGTTTTTCCGCCCTCTTTTGAATTTCCTCCGCAAGGGATTGCCTGTCTAAGGAGTGGATGAGGGATACTTTGTCTATGATGTACTTTACTTTGTTGGTTTGCAAGTTTCCTATGAAGTGCCAGTCTATGGGAAGGTTCTTGAGCTCTTCGAACTTCTTAAGAAAGTCCTGGGCTCTGCTTTCTCCAAAAACACGCACACCACATTGATAAGCTTCCCTTATCTTTTCTGCGTTGGCGTACTTTGATGCAGCAAGAAGCAGGACATCCTCTCTTTTTCTTCCTGCCCTTTCGCAAGCCTTTGTGAGTCTTTGTTCAATCTCTTGGATTTTGTGGCAAATCACATTATAATTATATACCTAAGCCGGAGTGGCGGAACTGGCAGACGCGGGAGACTCAAAATCTCCTGCCCGCAAGGGCGTGGGGGTTCGAGTCCCTCCTCCGGCATTAAAAAAACTATGAAAAGCATAATAGTTCTCTTTTCTGGAGGATTGGACAGCACTACCCTTTTGTGGCTTGCAAAGAAAGAGTTTGACAGGGTTATTGCCATATCCTTTAATTATGGACAGAGACATAAGGTAGAGCTAAAGTACGCAAAGGAGTTAGCAAAGCTAGCGGGCGTTGAGCATCTAATAGTGGATGTACCCTCTTTGAAGGGAATAACTACCTCCGCCCTTTTGGAAGGAGGTCCAGAGGTGCCCTCAGAAGAATACTCCAACGCACCGCCCATTACCACAGTGCCCATGAGAAATCTGATCTTTTTAGCCATTGCGGGAGCTTATGCGGACGCCTTGGGAGTGGACACGGTAGGCATAGCGGTACATTCCTTGGATACTCCTTATCCCGATTGCAGACCCGAGTTCATAACTTCCGCCCAAAGTGCCCTTACTGCAGGTTCTATCTTAACCGCTACAAAAAAGGTTCCCATGAAAATTTACGCACCCTTTTTGGGTATGACAAAGAGGGAAATTGCCCTTTTGGGGAAGGAACTGGGAGTCCCCTTTGAAAAAACATACTCCTGCTATAGGGGCACAGAGCCACCCTGTGGAGAGTGTGCCACCTGCAAACAAAGAGAGGAGGCTTTAAAAGGACTTTTATGAACAGCTTTGAGCCAAGCCACTTACCTAAAGCTTTTATTTTAGTCCTCTTTGCGGTAGCCCTCTCTTACTTTTACAACCTACGGGCAGAAAGGGATCTGCTTGAGAGCTCAATAAGGACTACAGTCCAACTTCTTTTGGTGGGTTATGTCCTCCAGTTTATCTTAAAAGTGCAATCTTTTACCTTTCTAATGCTAATCCTCTTTTTGATGTCTATCTTTGGAAGCATAATTGCAGTAGAAAGGCTCAAGCTAGAGGGCAGCTTTGGAATGCTTTTTTTAAAGAGCTACATAGCTCTGGTGGTCCCATCCTCCTTTGTGTTTGTTCTACTCTATTTGATGGGCTACGTTAGAAAAGACCCGGTTAGTATGATCACCCTTTGGGGATTGGTGCTTGGCAATTCCCTCAGCAATGTTTCTTTGACCTTTGAAAGGATGCGTTCGGAAGCCTTCAACCGAATAATGGAGATAGAGGCAAAGGTTGCCTTGGGGGCTCCGTTAAAGAAGGCTATGGAGGATGTGATCCAAAACGCTATAAGGGTGTCTATGATACCAAAATACAACATGCTCAGGTCTGCAGGACTGGTGCATATACCGGGCGTGGCGGTGGGTATGATCGTGGCGAGTGCAGACCCAGTCAGTGCAATGGTCTTTCAGGTAGTGGTAATGCTTGTTTTGCTTTCGGTATCCTTCTTCACTTCCTTTTTAACAGCCCTTTTGACTTACAGCTCCGCACTTAGACGGTTATAATACTATCCCTGTGGAAGAGATTTATAAGCTTTACGGGCTCACAAAGGAGGAATATGAGAGTATAGTCAAAAGGCTTGGTAGAAAGCCAAACCATGTAGAGCTTGGTGTTCTTGGTGCCCTTTGGTCAGAGCATTGCTCTTACAAATCGTCAAAGAGGCTTTTGAAGCTCTTTCCTACCCAAGGTGAACACGTAATTCAGGGACCGGGGGAAAATGCGGGCGTTGTAAAGCTTGATGATAAAGTTTGGCTAGCCTTTAAGATAGAAAGCCACAACCATCCTTCCTTCATAGAACCCTTCCATGGCGCCGCTACGGGTGTGGGTGGGATCATAAGGGACGTACTCTCTATGGGTGCAAGACCTATAGCTTTGATAGACTCTCTGCGGTTTGGTTTGCCTCTGGACACGAGAACAAAACACATAGTCAAAGGTGTAGTAAAGGGTATATCTCACTATGGCAACTCGGTGGGCATTCCTACGGTGGGCGGAGAGACCTTCTTTGAAGAGTGCTACAAGACCAACCCTCTGGTGAATGCCTTTTGCCTTGGTATAATCCCTGCGGGTAGGATGCTCCGGGCGAGGGCAACAAAACCCGGACAACTGCTCTTTTTAATAGGTTCTTCCACTGGAAGGGATGGCATACATGGCGCAGTTATGGCGTCCGGTGAGTTCAGCGAGGACACAGAGAGCAAAAGATCCAACGTGCAAGTGGGGGACCCTTACTTTGAAAAAAAGCTCATAGAAGCGCTTATGAGGATAATAGAGGAAGATCTGGTGGTGGGTATTCAGGACCTTGGTGCTGCCGGTCTTGCGGGTGCATCCTCCGAGCTGGCAAACAAATCCAAAATGGGCGTGGTGCTATACCTTGAAAAGGTGCCTCTTAGAGAAGAGGGAATGAACCCTTATGAAATTCTCCTTTCTGAGAGCCAAGAGCGAATGCTTTTGGTGGTAGAGAGGGACAAGGTTCAGAGGTTGAAGGAGTTGGCAAAGGATTTCCATTTGGAAGGTGAGGTGGTGGGGGAAATGACCGATGATGGTATGTTTCGTGCTTACTTCCACGGAGAACTGGTGGCAGAATTGCCCGTAAGCTTGATAACTGAGGAGGCACCTGTCTACGAAAGACCAAGCAGGGAGCCCGATTACATAAAGCAGGTTAGGTTCTTCAAAGAAGAGGAGTTAGAACAAAAGGATATAAAGGATTCCCTTCTTAAGCTTTTGTCCTCTCCCAATGTTTGCTCCAAGGAGTGGGTTTACAGTCAGTACGATTATCAAGTGGGAACAAACACGGTATTAGTGCCAGGGGGAGATGCTGCGGTTTTGCGTATAAAGTGGGTAGTGAGCCCAGAGATAAAAAGCGAAAGGCTCGTAGCTTTGAGCTGTGAAGGGAACGGCAGGATGGTCTTTTTGAACCCTTATGAAGGTGGAAAGTACATAGTGGCGGAAGCCCTCAGAAACCTTGCCTGTGTAGGGGCACAACCCTTAGCCATAACGGACTGTCTGAACTTTGGAAATCCAGAAAGACCAGAGGTAATGTGGCAATTGGAGATGGCAATAAGGGGAATGGCGGACGCTTGCAAGTTCTTTGGTGTGCCTGTAGTAAGCGGAAATGTATCCCTCTACAACGAGACGATAGAGGAAAAGGAAATCAGAAACATATACCCAACTCCTATCTTGGTAGCAGTGGGTGCAATAGAAGGGAAAAGGTTCGTAACCCATAAGTTTGAGGAGGAGGGTAGTCTGGTCTTTTTAATAGGAGATCTGAAAAGAAGCTGGAGCTTGGGAGGTAGCGAATACTTAAAGGTGGTACATGGAATTGTGGCTGGAGATGTACCCGCGGTGGATCTAAAGAAAGAAAAGCTACTGCATGAAACTCTAATAAAGCTAATAAGAGAGGAAATAATCCTTTCTGCCCACGATGTATCCACTGGTGGACTTATGATTGCCCTCTTAGAGTGCCTATTTGGCACAGGACTTGGTCTGGAACTAAACCTTTACACCGAGGAAGCCCTTGATAGATTTTTCTTCTCCGAAAGTCCCACAAGGGTGGTGGTTAGCATAGAAAAGGATAAGGAAGAACTTTTGAAAAACTATGTGGAAAGCGTGGGACTAGATTGGCTACTTTTGGGTAAAGTAAAAGGTGAGCCAGAGCTTATTGTGAAGCTCTACGAAGAGCCCATACTCAAAGAGAAGGTTGAAGATTTAGAAAAACTATGGAGAGATTCTTTAGCCAATATGCTTTAACTTACTTGACGGTCTGCTTTTTTGTATTGATAGCAGACCTTTATACAAAGCACCTGGCGGAGCAGTTTATAAAGGGAGAGATACAAATACTGCCTTTCCTCAAGTTGGTTATGGTCTATAACAAGGGCGTGGCCTTTGGCATCCTTTCCCAAGCTCCCGACTGGCTGAGACTTCCCATTTTGCTACTTTTTCCACCTATTGCGGTCTTTATAACCTTTGTATACTCCATCAAGCAAAGAGATCCTTTGGTTTCCCTTTGCATGGGTGCCATAGGTGGTGGAGCTCTTGGCAACTTATACGACCGTCTTTTTTTGGGACAGGTAAGGGACTTTATCTACATTTCCTACGGAAAATTTTCTTACCCTGCCTTTAATTTGGCAGATGCCTCAATCTCCGTTGC
>JAEMPM010000176.1 GCA_022759285.1 Thermocrinis sp. | reverse complement strand
ATTTTTTAGGTTCATGATCGTATAAGTGACGATAAAGGAGGCTAACCATCTATAGGCAGTCTCCTTTGCTTAGCATTTCTCCTATTACTTGTTTTATCTTTACGTTTCTAAGCGGAGTAGGTCAGTCCCTTTATCCGCTAAGAGGGACGCCCCGATGAGGGTTTTGAAAGCAGTCTCGGATAAGGCCACAAAGGTTAAGAGCAGTTAAACTTTTCTCTTAGCTTTTTTGCCACATAGGGATGTACCAAGCTCTCTAAAGTTCCGCAGTAGCTGGCTATGTCCCTTACTATGGTGGAACTTATGTGTATGTATTCTTGAGAAGGCATCATAAATATGGTTTCCACGCCTGCCAACTTGCTATTATTGAGGGCAATTTGAAGTTCATACTCAAAGTCCGTAAAGAGCCTAACACCTCTCACTATTACCCTTAACCCCTCCTTCTTCATAAAATCTACCAAAAGTCCATCAAAGCCCATAACTTCTACCTTTGAACCTAAGGGTTCAACCATCACTCTAAACATATCTACTCTCTCTTCCAAATTAAAGAGTAGGTATTTCCTTGGACTTTTGGCTATGGCCACTACTACCCTATCAAATAGCTCACAGCTCCTTTTAACTATGTCAAGGTGTCCCAGGTGGGGAGGGTCAAAGGTGCCCGGATATACTACGCTAATCATCTTCTTTCCTCCATATAGATAGAGCGGTGTCTCCGTAAGTTTTTACCTTTTCTGCCCCAAAGTTTTGGCCTTTCCTGTGTTCAAGGATAAAAAATCCTCCATTGTTTAGTTTTTTGATGGCTAATTCAATGAGTTTTGAGTAGTTTTCATAATCATAAGGAGGATCTGCAAAGATTATATCTGGCTTGTCTTCCAAATGTTCTAAAAACTTTATTGCGTCTAAATTGATAACTTTCCCTCCCTTTTCCTTTATTGCTTGGGCAAACTTTCTGTTCTTTTCCACGAAAAGCACCTGTGCACCTCTCTCCATAGCCATAAAACCCATCTGACCAGTCCCGGCAAATAGGTCTATAAAGAGCATGCCCTCTATGTCTCCCAGCATGTTGAACACCGCCTGCTTTACCATAGATGAAGTGGGTCTAAGGAGTTTTTTTCTACTTGATTTTTTCATAAAAGTTATTATAATTTGTCTTTCTTGCAAAAGGAGGTTTTTTGCTATGATTTGGCTTTGGAAACTTTTAAAAAACCTTGACAAGGAGGAGAAGAAATGGCAAAAGCCCTCGGACTGCATATCTTAGCAGACCTGCACGGCGTTAACCCTGATCTTATTGACAGGGTAGAAGACATCAAAAACCTTTTAGAGACCGCCGTAAGGGTAGCAGGTCTCACCAAGATCTCCTCTCATTACTACCAATTCCAACCCCACGGTGCCACGGGAGTGATCCTTCTTGCGGAGTCTCACATATCCATTCACACATGGCCCGAGCATGGATTGGCAACGGTAGATGTCTACACCTGTGGAGACCCATCCAAGGCTTACAAGGCTATGGACTACATAATATCCACCTTGGAGCCTTCTCGGGTCGATAAGCAGGTTCATGAGAGGGGCTTGGTGGAAAGTTCCGAGGGTCAAGAATTGCGAAGTATATTGCTGAACATATAAAGAGGGCTAGGATGTTTAACTTTACCGAAGAGCAGATAAAAAGATACGCAAGGCATATAATCCTGCCCGAGGTAGGTGGTGAAGGGCAAGAAAAGTTATTAAATTCCAAAGTACTTGTGATAGGTGCAGGGGGGTTGGGTTCCCCTGCCATACTGTACCTGGCAGCAGCCGGTGTGGGGACCATTGGCATAGTGGATTTTGATGTGGTGGATTTATCAAATCTCCAAAGGCAGATTATCCACAACACCGAAAGGGTAGGCACCCCCAAAGTGGAATCTGCCAGAAAGACCGTGGAAATGCTAAACCCGGATGTAAAGGTGATCACTTACGACACCCGCATAAGCAAAGAAAACATAATGGATATAATCAAGGATTACGACGTGGTCTTGGATTGCACCGACAACTTCTCCACCCGCTTTCTTATAAATGACGCTTGCTACTTTGCGGGCAAACCTTTAGTTTCCGCCGCAATACTGAGGTTTGAAGGTCAAATTTCTGTCTTTGACTTCAGAATGAAAGAACAGTCTCCTTGCTACAGATGTCTCTTTCCAGAACCTCCTTCTCCAGGTCTTGTGCCTTCTGCTCGAGAGGCGGGAATTCTTGGAAGCATTGCAGGTATAATGGGTTGTATTCAGGCCACGGAGGCAATAAAAGTGATATTGGGCATAGGAGAGCCATTAGTTGGTAAGCTTCTTGTCATGGATGCCCTTTCTATGGACTTTAGGAAGGTAAAATTGCGCAAGGATCCCAACTGTCCCCTTTGCGGAGAAAAGCCGGTAATAAAAGAGCTTATAGAATACGAGCAGGTTTGTGATGTGCATTTTTGAGCATGAGGCTCGGGGTAAATATTGACCATGTAGCAACCTTAAGGCAGGCAAGGAGGACCTTTGAACCAAGCCCGGTTTTTTGTGCCCTTTTGGCAGAGCAAGCGGGTGCTCATCAAATTACCTTGCATCTGAGGGAAGACCGCCGACACATCCAAGAGGAGGACCTCAGGCTCATAAAGAAATTGGTAAGGGTCCCTGTAAACTTGGAGATGGCACCTACCGAAGAGATGAAGAGGATCGCCTTGGAGGTAAAGCCCAACAGAGTTACCTTGGTGCCTGAAAGAAGAGAAGAGATCACCACGGAAGGTGGTTTGGATGTAGTGAGATTGAAGAGCTATCTGAAAGAGTTCCTTAAGGAGATAAAAGCGGAGGGCATCGAGGTTTCCCTTTTTGTAGAGCCAGAAGAAGAACAGATTTATGCGTCAAAGGAAGTTGGGGCAGATGCGGTGGAGTTGCACACGGGTAGGTATGCGAACCTTTGGAACGCCCACAATTGGAAGGGTGTTAAGGAGGAACTTCAAAGGCTAAAGGACGCAGCCACAAAGGCAAAGAGTTTGGGCATGAGGGTCTATGCAGGGCATGGTCTTACCTATCAGAATGTTAAGGATCTGATAAAAGAGCTCAAAGATTATGTAGAAGAGCTGAACGTGGGACATTCCATAGTTTCCAATGCGGTGATCTTTGGCTTTGAAAGGGCAGTTAAGGAGTTTCTTGATATAATAAATAAATAGACAGTCCCCGTAGCTCAGGAGGATAGAGCGCGAGATTCCTAATCTCGAGGTCGGAGGTTCGACTCCTCCCGGGGACGGATGGGCGATTAGCTCAGTGGTAGAGCGCCATCCTCACACGATGGAGGTCGGAGGTTCGACTCCTCCATCGCCCATTTATAATTTATTCTGTGGAGCTTTTGGAGCTTTGGAAAAAGCACTTAGAGAAGACAAAGAGCGAAAGGACTACAATAACTTACTTAAACGCTATCAACTCCTTTTTAAAAAAACTCCAATTGCCAAGTCATAAACTCGTTGAGGTCTCCTCTGCAGAACTTTACCAGTATGCGGATAGTTCAGAACTTTCTCCTGCTTCTTTGCTAACCCATTTTTCCGCTCTTAGACACTTCTACAAGTTCCTTGCCCGCAAAGGCTACATAGAAAAGGAAAAATACTCAGAAATTGAAGAAACCATAGAGGATATAAAGGAGGACTACGGGCTAAAGGTTATACACAAAAAGCCTAAGGCACTTAGCAAATCTGAGCTTGAGAAGATATTTCAAAAGGTAAAAGGTTCAAAGTATGAAAACGTATACAAACTCTTTTTGTACAGCGGTGTAAGGCTATCGGAGTACAAAAATCTAAGCTCGGAGCATTTCTTCTTGGATAAAAGCGGTATATATTGGCTACATCTGCCTGCAGAGATCATCAAAAGGAAAAAGGAAAGAATCGCCCCACTGATAGGTCCCACCAAGGAGGAAACCTTCCGTTTTACTCAAGAGCTCTCCCGGTGGTTGGAAGACTATGACGCGAACCTGAAGGTCAAAGCAGGTTCTTTGCAGGTATATACCAACAGACTTTCAAAAAGACTCGGCATAGACTTTTCACTCCATAGCTTTAGGCATACCTACATAACAAACCTTATAAACCAGGGTTTTCCTGCAGAATTAGTAAAGGAGTTTGCGGGACACGCTAACGTAAAAACCACCATTGATATATACTATAGGTCTAACCAAGAAAGGGCAAAGGCGTTGGTGGATGAATTCCTAAAAAGATGAAGTTCTTCTTCCTTACCATATTTCCAGACCTTGTGAAATGCTTTTGTGAGCATGGGATTGTATCCCAAGCAATAAAAAAGGGTGCTTTAGAGGTGGTAGCCATAAACCCAAGGGACTACGCAGAAAAGGGAAGGGTGGATGACTATGCCTATGGAGGGCATCCGGGTATGGTTTTAAAGCCCGAACCTATCTTTTTAGCATACGAAGATCTTGTGAGCAAGTATGGAAAGCCTTACGTTATAATCCCACAACCTTGGGGGAAGGTAATAGACCAGAAAGACTTGGACAGGCTCTCAAAGCTTGACAGCTTGCTTGTAATATGTGGAAGATATGAGGGTATAGACGAAAGGGTAAGCACTTTGGCGGACGAGGAACTCTCTTTGGGAGACTTTGTGCTCTCCGGTGGTGAGCTCTTTGGCTTAGTGCTCTTGGAAGGCATTGCAAGGCTCTTGCCAGGTGTTCTCAGCGACCCGCAAAGCATAGAGAGGGACTCCTTCAGAAGGTGGCTGGGTTCTCCTGTGTATACCAGACCCGCGGAGTTCAGAGGCATGAAGGTACCTGAAATTTTGCTTTCAGGCAACCATAAAATGATTGAGCTTTGGGAACTGTGGCACTCTATAAAAAGAACCTTGGAAAAAAGGCCAGACCTCATTCCCAAAGATCTTACCCCCTTGGAGGAAGAGATGCTAAGGGCTATAAAAGAGAACCTCAGCTTTGAGGAGTGGGTTCAAAAAAGATGATCCTGTTTTTGGTGGAATCTTTCACAAAGGCAAAGACTATAAGTAAGTATTTGGGAAAGGACTATTTGGTCAAGGCAACCGGTGGGCACATTAAGGATCTACCCGAGGATCGATTAGGTGTAGACTTAGAAACGCTAAATCCTACCTTTTTGTGGAAAGAGGGAAAGAAGAAGTTGTTTGATGAGATCAAAAAAAGTAGCCTTAAAGCCCAACTTGTGCTTTTGGGAACAGACCCAGACAGAGAAGGAGAAGCAATATCCTACTTTCTTTGGGAGGAGTTAAAAAAGGTTATAAACATCCCAATAAGGCGTGTGTACTTTTACGAGATCACCAAGTCCGCCCTCCAAAAAGCTATAAAGGAACAGACAAACATCAACATGAACTTGGTTAAAGCCCAGTTTGCCAGAAGGGTCCTTGACAGACTCATAGGCTATCTCCTTTCGCCAGAACTTCAGAAGAGCTTAAAAACAAGAGGACTCTCTGTAGGAAGGGTTCAATCTCCCGCTCTGAGGCTCATAGTGGAAAGGGAGAGGGAAATCCAATCCTTTAAAAGGAAAAAGTTCTACTACATCAAAGCGGTCTTTGAAGGATTTTCTGCTTACTTGGGTGTAAGGTTTGAAAAGCCAGATAACGCCAAGCCCTACCTGGAAAAGCTAAAGGATGTCTTCTTTGAAGTCAAGGAAGTTCAAGAGTGGGAGGAAATGGTGCCACCGCCCAAGCCCTTTAACACACCCGAACTACAAGAGACCGCCAACAAAAGGCTTGGCTTTAGCGTGGAAAAAACCACAAAGCTTGCCCAACTGCTCTACGAAGAAGGTTACATTACCTACCCAAGAACGGACGCCCACCGGATGAGCCCTGAAAAGGCTACGGAGTTCCTTCGGTGGATAGAAGAAAATTACGGTGCGGAGTATGTAGGGAAGTTAAGAAAGTTTAGAGAAAAGGCTCATGTGCAATCTGCCCACGAATGCATAAGGCCCACAAGCTTAGTTAAAAAACCGCCACCGGGGGATAGCCTTGAGCTCTTTGAACTGATTGTGAGCAGAACTTTGGCAAGCCTTTCTACTCCTGCAGTCTTGAAAAACACTAAGGTGATGCTTACTCCTTTGACGCAAGGTATTCCCTTCGATTTTGTTGCAAAGGGAAGAGTTTTAGTCTTTGACGGATGGACAAAGTTTGAAGACTATGACTTTATGGAGGAGAAACTGCCCAAGCTTGAAAAGGGACAGGTTCTCAAACCACAAAAGATCATCTTGGAAGAAAGACAAACAGAGCCACCAAAAAGATACACGGAAGGATCCCTGGTAAAAAAACTTGAGAGCTTAGGTATTGGAAGACCCTCTACATATGCGACGATCATAAAAACCCTAAAAGAGAGAGGCTATGTAGTAGTGGAAAAGGGCTACCTAAAGCCCACAGAGACCGCCTTCTTGGTGCTTGACTATCTTATGGAGAACTTTCCAAAGCTGGTGGATTACCAATACACCGCCAAGATGGAGGAAGTACTGGACCTAGTGGAGGAGGGAAAGAAGGACTGGAAAAGTGCGGTCAGAGAGCTTTTTAAAGAGATCACAGATGGAAGTCCTTACCCAAATAAACTTCTCTCACCTTTTGATTCAAAATAACATCCTTTGGCGGACCTTGGGCTATCACCGTACCTTCTGAGATTATGTAAACCCTATCTACGAGCCTTATGGTTTCCCTTACGTTGTGGTCGGTGATCAAGACACCTATATCTTGGGCCTTTAGATTTAGAATTAACTCCTTTATGTCTGCCACCATTATAGGGTCTATGCCCGCAAAGGGCTCGTCAAAGAATAGATACTTGGGTTTTGGGATCAGCGCCCTTGCGATCTCTAATCTTCTTTTCTGACCGCCGGAAAGATTTCCTGCCTTTTGGTTTCTCAGTTCATAAAGTCCAAAGTCCGAAAGCAATTCCTCCGCTCTTGCCAAAGCGCTCTCCTTGCTCTCCTCAAAGAACTCCAAAAAGATCAGGAGGTTTTCTATAACTGTTAGGTCTTCAAAGAGGGTATGTTCCTGTGGCAAAAAGGATATGCCTTCCTTAGCCCTTTCGTGGGTAGGCAGATGAGTAATGTCCTTTCCTTCCAACTCTATGGTTCCATCATCTACCGAAAGGAAGCCCACCAAACAGTTAAAGAGGGTGGTTTTACCCGCCCCATTGGGACCAAGTAACCCCACCACCTCTCCCCTTTCAATGTAAAGGTCTATACCCTTTAAAACTTCCCTACCCTTGAAGCTTTTCTTCAAGTTATGTGCAGAAAGCCTTTTCTCCAAGCCAAGTTTAATTATAACTTGTAAAATTGCACTCTCAACCTAATTCCTCTTCCCAAAAGTTTCATGCATCCATTCCATCGCAAACTCAAAACTTCTTGAGATTCTGACCATTAACCAGCCCAGTCTATAGATGCCAGAAACTTCGGAGACCTACCAACACCTCAACACTTGATGGGCTCGTAGATCATGTCGTAAAGCTGGTTAAGTTTCTCTACTACCTCTTCTTCCGTACTTGCCACCAGATTGATGTGTCCCATTTTCCTTCTGTGCCTTTTTTCTTTGCCGTACCAATAGAGCTTGGTGCCCTCTATAGAAAGAACTTTTCTCCAGTCAATTTCGTCATAGGAAACTCCGAGCAAGTTCAACATGCCTGCGTGAGACTTCAGCTTTGTAGAACCCAAGGGAAGCCCAGTTATTGCCCTGAGCAGGTTTTCAAACTGGGATGTGTAGGCAGAATCTAAGGTATGATGTCCGGTATTGTGCACCCGGGGTGCCATTTCGTTTATCAAAAGTTTTCCTTCCTTGGTGTAAAAGAACTCTACGCAAAGCACACCTACTAAGTTTAGCTCCTCCATCAAAGATCGCACTATCTCTTCACCCTCTGGGAACACCATAGAGGTGGTGTGGTTGTAAAAGAGAATACCCTCTCTGTGATAGTTTATGGTGGGTGGATATAAACGTACCTCTCCCCTTGAACTCCGTACTCCTATTATAGAAAGCTCAAAGTCAAAGTCCACAAACTCCTCCACCAAGAACCTCTCCTTTTCTCCATGATTGGTTTTTACCTTCTGAAGATCATTTAGACTTTTTATCAAATACTGTCCCTTACCATCGTATCCCAAAGTCTCCGCCTTTACCACCACGGGAAGGTTCAAAAGCCCTACCTTTTGTTCTAAATCCTCCTTAAAGGCTACGGTAAAAGTAGGTACGGGGTAGCCCCTTTTTTTCAGAAAGAGCTTTTCTTCTACCTTACTCTTTTTTAGCTTCAAAATCTCCACGGAGGGAAAGGTCAAGGGCGCAGTCTTTTCCAAGACCTCCTCCGGTATATGCTCAAATTCGTAGGTTATGACATCGCAGAGCTTAACAAACTCATCTATTTGGCTGTAGTCAAAGCAAAGGTCCGCAACCCTGCAGGCCGGAGAGTGAGGCGTATTGTCTGCTACGCAGAATTCAAAGCCGAGCTTTCTCCCCTCTAAGATGGTCATCCAACCTAACTGCCCACCACCGAGGATTCCAACCTTCATCAGTAGTTTCTTTGGGCAGGTTCATACTTAACAATATTCACGGGTATATATTCAAGCTCAAGGCGGTCCCCCACCTTTCGTACCAAAGTATGTTTTAAGAAGTTTTTGTCATCCCTGTTTGGATAGTCTTCTCTCATATGTCCTCCCCTTGATTCCTTCCTGTGCAGGGCAGAAAAGGCAACTACCCTCGCCAGCTCTAACATGTTTCTGAGTTCCAAAAGCTCCACCAGGTTGGTATTAAACACCTTGCTTTTATCCACCACCGGAATGCGTTCCCATCTTTCCAAAAGTTCCCCGAGCTCCTCATAGGCAGACCTAAGGGACTTCTCATCCCTAAATATTCCCACCTTTTCCCAGGTGATATCTCCCATGCGTTTTCTGACTTCCGCTAATTTTTCTGTGCCTTCCCTTTTCATAAGCCCCTCTATAAACTCCTGAGCCCTCTTTTCTTCACCTTCTGTTAGTGGTAGCCAATCCACCTGCTTAGCATACTCCCTTGCGGATATACCGCAGAATTTACCAAAAACCAAAATCTCCGTTAAGGAATTTCCTCCCAATCGGTTGGCACCATGCACTGAAACGCAGGCGCACTCTCCCACTGCATAGAGTCCTTCTAACTCGGTTCCGCTTGTTCTGTAATTTACCACATGGATACCACCCATACAGTAGTGGGCGGTTGGTCTTATGGGCACGAGGTCCTTAACCGGGTCAACACCTTCAAAATCTATGGCAAGCTGTCTTACCTGAGGAAGCCTTTCCTTGATCTTTTCCTCTCCTAAGTGTCTAAGGTCCAGATACACATAGGCGGAGGTACCTTCTCCTACACCCCTGCCTTCCCTTATCTCATACTCTATAGCTCTTGAAACCATGTCTCTTGGTGCCAACTCCATCTTCTCAGGTGCATACCTTTGCATAAACCTTTCTCCCAAGGCGTTGAGAAGATACCCACCTTCTCCCCTACAGGCTTCCGAAAGCAGTATTCCCGTCTTTGCCAGGCCCGTAGGATGAAACTGGATAAATTCCATATCCTTTAGTGAAAGCCCTGCCCTTAATGCAGCTGCCACTCCATCCCCTGTATTGCCTATGGCGTTTGTGCTTCTCTTCCAGTAAATGCGGGCAAAGCCTCCTGTAGCCAGTATTACCGCCTTTGCCCTAAGGTTTACAACTTCTCCGTTTTTTATGTCATAGAGGGCTACGCCCTTTACCCTGTTGCCATCGTGGATGATGTCCAACAAGAAGTATTCGTTGTAAAAGTGAATGTTTTCCCTTGCCAAAGCTTGCTCAAAGAGGGTGTGTAGGATCACATGCCCAGTCCTATCTGCGGAAAAGACTGTTCGTGGAAAGGATGCACCACCAAAAGGTCTTTGGGCGATCCTGCCATCTGGTAGGCGAGAAAAGGGCACACCCCATCGGTCCAGTTCGTATATGATCTCCGGGGCGTTTTCGCACATAAAAAAAACTGCCTCTTGGTCTGCCAAAAAGTCAGAACCCTTTATGGTATCAAAGGCATGAGATTCAGGAGAATCATCCGGAATTACATTTCCAAGAGCTGCGTTTATGCCACCTTGAGCTGCACCTGTGTGAGAGCGAGTGGGATATACCTTTGAAACTACCGCCACTCGGATGGTTGGGTCCAAACTTGCCTCTATGGCAGCCC
Source organism: Thermocrinis sp. (assembly GCA_022759285.1). GTDB lineage: Bacteria > Aquificota > Aquificia > Aquificales > Aquificaceae > Thermocrinis. The sequence goes on along the minus strand of JAEMPM010000176.1, from coordinate 27,063 downwards.
TCAAACCAGCACCACCAGCACCAACTACTACAACATCGTAGTAATTCATAAGGAAATTATACTACCAGACGACCACCTTTTGGGCTGTAAGAATGAGCTCTGCAATATCCTCATAAGACTTTAGCTTATCTGGATTTACCTTCAATCCCCTACCCTCCACATCCTCTTTGCAGGCATACCAGTTTTTCTTGTACGGAAACCTAAGCACAGCGTCCTGAACCAACACCACAATATCATCCTCTTCCACCAAGTCAGAACTGAAGTCTCCCAGTTTTCTAACCAACCATAGGGTCTTTACCATACCAGAACTGCCTCCGAAGAAGCCAACATGTCTTTTACGCTTTCCGTGTTTACAAACTCTACATCAACTGCAAAATCTTCCTTTTTTAGTCCCCTCTCTTCCGCAGAGAGATCTTCCACGAAGAGCTTAACATTTACATAACCTATGTTCTCCAAGAGCTTTTCAAAGCCATGTATAAGGAGTTTTTCGTACTTCCACTTGGTTAGAGCATAAACTCCATCCTTTATAAAAACAAGGAAAACCTCGTGATTTATACCTAAAGCCAAAGCCACCCTTAAAGCTTCGTGGCATCTCCAAGAAAAAGGGTCGCCTTTTACCAAAAATAGAACACGCATTAAGTTTCTTGAGAAGTTTCCTGAGGAGTTTCTTGAAGAATTTCTGGAGATTTAGCTCTCTGTAATATCTTAACTACTACCCATCTTTTTGTTTTTGAGAGGGGTCTTGTCTCCCTTATGACCACCACGTCTCCCACCTTGCACTCGTTGTTGGGATCGTGGGCGTGGTATTTTTTGCTCTTTATGATGTGCTTTTTGTATATAGGGTGGGGCACTTTTCTATCCACACGCACCACCACCGTTTTGTCCATTTTGTCGCTAACAACAACACCCACAAACTCCTTTCTTTTCGTGTGCCAGCTCATTTTTGTCCCTCCATCTGCTTTTCCCTGATAATGGTTAGAACCCTTGCTAAGTCTTTTCTTGCTTTCCTGATGGCCATCTTATCCTTAAGTCCTTCTATTTGCTTTTTAAAGCGTAAGTTTAGAATCTCTCTTCTGAGTTCTTCTTCTTTTTTCAAGAGGTCTTGGAGGGAAAGGTTTCTGAGCTCCTTAGCCTTCATGCTCCAATACCTCCGTGCTTTTTGACGAGCCTTACCTTTATAGGCAATTTAGACGCCACCAACTTGCAAGCCTCTTCCGCCATATCCTCCGACACACCAGAGAATTCATAGAGAATCCTACCTGGCTTTACCACCGCCACAAAGCCTTCAGGGTCACCCTTTCCACCACCCATACGAACCTCATTGGGCTTTCTGGTGTAGGGCTTGTCAGGGAAAACAGTAACCCATATCTTCGCACCTTTTTTTAGAGCTCTAACCAAAGTGACCCTGCCTGCCTCTATCTGCCTTTGGGTAAGCCAATGAGCCTCTAATGCTTGTATGCCGTACTCTCCAAAGGATACTTTATTACCCCTGAAGGCTTTACCTTTTAATGTTCCTCTTTGCTGTTTTCTAAACTTTGTCTTTTTAGGTGCCAAGAAAGACATCTTAGACTACCTCCTTTTCTGCCTTTTTAAGATCCTCTTCTATCTTTTTGATGATCTCCTCTTTGCCACCCTTTAGAATGTCTCCCTTGTATATCCAAACCTTCACACCCAAGACGCCGTACTTGGTCTGGGCTACCGCAAAACCGTAGTCTATGTCTGCCCTTAGGGTCTGAAGGGGCATCCTTCCCACCAAGAACCACTCTGCCCTTGCCAGTTCCGCACCACCTATCCTTCCCTTCACCTGAACCTTTACACCCTTTGCCCCTGCCTTTAGGGCATTGTCTATTGCCCTTTTCATTGCTCGTCTGTGGGAGACCCTTCTTTCTATCTGAAGGGCAATTTCCTCCGCTACAAGCTGAGCATCTAATTCGGGAGTTCTAACCTCCTCTACGTTTATGCTGTAGTTATAACCGGGGGCTATAGCCAAAAGGTCCTTCTTCAGCTGTTCTACCTCTGCACCCTTACGACCTATTATGATTCCCGGTCTTGCCACTAAAATCCTGATCCTTATCTTTTCCGCTGCCCTCTCAATGATTACCTTAGAAACACCCGCTGCATAGTAGCGTTTTTTGATGTATTCCTTGATCTTTATATCTTGATGCAAGAGCTTTGTGTATTCCTTTTTGTCTGCGTACCACTTGGAGGTCCAATCCTTTGTAATACCAAGCCTAAATCCAATAGGATGTGTTTTCTGACCCATCAGCCTTCCTCCTTCCTTTCTTCTAACACAATAGTTATGTGAGAAGTTCTCTTTCTCACCATGGTCGCCCTACCGTGGGCCCTAGGGATCCACTTTTTATACATGGGTCCATCATCTGCCACAGCCTTTTTTATGTAAAGGCTGTCAAGGTCCAAACCCTTCTGTTCTGCGTTGGCTATAGCGCTCTTTAGTACGCCCTCCACTATCCTTGCAGCTTTTTTGGGAATGAACTTAAGCTGATACAAGGCATCTCCAGCTCTCATCCCCTGAATGACCCTCAGCACCTGCCTTGCCTTTAGAGGAGAGATCTTAGCATACCTTAAAATTGCCCTCGCTTCCATGTTCTCACCTCACTTCTTCTTGGCCACCTTTGAAGACTTATCTGGGTGGCCCTTAAAGGTCCTGGTGGGAGCAAACTCACCCAACTTATGTCCCACCATATCAGAAGTAATATAAACAGGTACAAAGGTTTTGCCGTTGTGAACCGCTATGGTGTGACCTACAAACTCGGGTATTATGGTGGTGTCCCTGCTGTAAGTTTTTATAACCTTTCTCTCTCCTGTCTGGTTCATCTTCCTTATCCTACTCCAAAGCTTTGGATCAACCCAAGCTTTTTTATCCACCAGCTTTCTGTATTGCTCCCAGATCTCCTTGTACTTTTGGTAGGCCCTTTCGAAAAGCTCTGGTGTGTGTTGAACCTTCCTTACCTTTTTGTATGCCCTTTGGGTTTTCTTGTATAGCTTTAGGAAGGTATCAAGGTCTTCAATAAGCTTATTCCTTTTGTTCCAAGCACCTTTGAAACCCATTACTTAACACCCTCCTTTAGAGGTTTACCCTTCCTGTTAACAAGAATAAACTTGTCTGAGTACTTTTTGCCCCTTCTGGTCTTGTATCCTTTTGTTTTCCATCCCCAAGGAGATTCTGGGTGCTTTCCTTTGGTTTTACCCTCACCACCACCGTGGGGGTGGTCCACTGGGTTCATGGCGGTTCCACGGGTATGAGGTCTCCAACCAAGCCATCTTGCTCTTCCAGCTTTGCCAAGCTTTACAAGCTCGTGTTCCGCTAAACCAACTGCACCCACGGTAGCCATACACCTTTGATGGATGAGTCTTATTTCTCCAGAGGGCAACCTAACCTGCACATAATCACCAACCTTACCCAGAACCTGTGCAGAAGTACCCGCAGATCTAACCAGCTGACCACCTTTTCCAGGGTGAAGTTCTATGTTGTGGATTATAGTTCCCACAGGGATGTACTTTAAAGGTAATGCGTTACCGGGCTTTATTTCCGGGAGTTCCTTCCCTGCCTCTGCGTCTTCGTAGGATATGGATATGACGGTATCTCCAACCTTGAGACCTTCGGGCCAAATAATATACCTCTTTTCACCATCCGCGTAGTGTAGCAATGCTATACGTGCAGACCTGAAGGGGTCATACTCTATTGCTACTACCTTGGCAGGCACAAGGCTCTTATCCCTTTTGAAGTCTATAATCCTGTATCTCTTCTTGTGTCCTCCACCCCTTGACCTAACGGTGATCTTACCATGAGAGCGTCCTTTAGCCCTTTTGTAAAAGTAGGTTAAGGACTTTTCGGGCTCACTCTTGGTGATCTCTGCAAAGTCATACAGAATCGCATGTCTCTGTCCGTTGGTAACAGGCTTTAACTTTCTTACACCCATGTTTTTACCTCACCTTTGAAAGGTCTATTTCCTGAGAAGGGTCTATAGTTACTATGGCCTTTTTGTAAGCCTTTGTGTAGCCATACTTTCCGAACTTTCCAAAGACCCTTCTCTTTCTCGGCTTAACGATCATGGTATTAACCTTTAGCACTTTTACACCAAAGAGGGTTTGTATAGCGTGCTTTATCTCGTGCTTGTTAGCATCCATTGCCACCTCAAAAGTGTACTTTTTCATTTCCATAAGCCTGTTGCTCTTCTCGGTTATTATGGGTCTTATTATGATCTCCTCTGGTCTCCTCATGAGCCCAACCTCTCGTAGATCTTTTCCAAAGATGGTCTTGTAATAATTAAATGGTCAGCCCAAAGGATGTCGTAAACGTTCAACCCTTCTACGGGAAGAACCTTCGCATAAGGAAGGTTTCTAAAGGATTTATAGATCACTTCATCCTTCTCAGGAAGTACTAGAAGAACCTTCTTACCCTCCAAACCTTGGGTACGCAGGAACTCCACTGCCTTTTTGGTTTTTGGTACGTCTCCGATGGGAATTTGATCCACCAAGCTTATTGCTTTTTCTTGAGCTTTGGAAGAGAGTGCCATCTTCAGGGCTAACTTTCTCACCTTCTTAGGTAACGGATAGTAGTAGTCCCTTGGCTTTGGTCCGTGGGCCACACCACCACCTACGAAGATGGGGGCACCTCTGTCTCCGTGTCTAGCGTTTCCCGTTCCCTTCTGAGGTAGGATCTTCCTTCCGCTGTATGCTACTTCACCGCGAGTCTTTGTGCTGTGAGTTCCTTGCCTTCGGCAGGCAAGTTGCCATTTGACCACTTCCCAAAGGACATGCTTTTTCACTTCAACACCAAATATGTCCTCTCTAAGTTCGCTCAGCTCACTCATTGGACACTCCTCAGTAAGTTTTCAGGAATATGCTTTATTCTATTCAGCTTTAGTCTTTGAGATCTTCTGTTAGCTATCTTGCTCTTTTCTATAATCAGAACACCTTTTGGATGACCAGGTACGGAACCTTTTACTAGGATTACTTCTAAATCTGGTAAAACATCCACCACAAGCAAGGATTGAACTCTGATCTTTTCTGCACCCCAATGCCCGGCCATCCTTTTGCCCTTCCAAACCCTTCCTGGATCTGTTCTTTGACCTATTGAACCTACAGCCCTGTGGTACCTGTGTCCGTGGGACTTAGGAAATCCTCCAAAATCCCACCTCTTCATAGTACCTGCAAAACCTCTACCCTTGCTGATGCCTACCACATCTACCAGCTCTCCGGGTTTAAAAAGATCTGCCACCGTTAACTCCTGACCCACTTGATAATCCTGTGGATTTTCCACCCTGAACTCTTTAAGCCTTCTCAAAAGCTTAACTCCAGCTTTCTTTAAGTGACCTATCTCCGGCTTTGTCAGTTTTTTCTCTGTGGTTTCAAAGGCTCCCAGTTGAATTGCATTGTAGCCATCCTTTTCCACTGTTTTGATGGCAACTACCGTATGCTTTGGCACCTTTATGGCCGTTACTGGTACTGCGGTGCCATCCTTTAAAAATACTCTAGTCATTCCAAGTTTTATTCCAAAAGCTCCAAGACCCATAGCATCAACTCCTTATCTTTAGCTCTACACTTACTCCCGCTGGTAGGTTCAAATTCATTAGGGATTCTACCGTTTGAGGTGTTATCCTCACTATATCTAAAATCCTCTTGTGTTCTCTTATTTCAAAGTGCTCCCTCGACTGATCAAACTTGTGAGGGGAGCGCAGAACTATCCATCTTCTCCTTCTGGTAGGTAGAGGGATGGGACCCTTCACCATACCCCCTGTCCTTTTCACTACATCCACTATCTGCTTAACAGACTGATCCAACACTCTGTGATCGTAGGATTTGAGCTTTATTCGTATTATGTCCTGCTCCATTTTTCACACCTCAATCAAGTATTTTTGTAACGACACCTGCACCAACAGTCTTACCACCTTCCCTTATGGCAAACCTCAAACCTTCCTCCATAGCTACTGGCTTTATCAACTCCACCTCAAGCTCCACATTGTCCCCAGGCATAACCATCTCCTGCCCCTCCGGCAACTTCACTATCACACCCGTCACGTCCGCTGTCCTAAAGTAAAACTGTGGCCTGTAATTGACAAAAAACGGACTGTGCCTTCCACCTTCCTCCTTGGTGAGAATATACACCTGTGCCCTAAACTTCCTGTGAGGCTTCACTGTCCCAGGTTTTGCCAATACCTGACCCCTCTCCACATCATCCTTACCCACTCCCCTCAATAGCACTCCTATGTTGTCCCCAGGAAGTGCCTCATCAAGTACCTTCCTGAACATCTCTATAGAAGTTGCCACTGTCTTCAGTGGCTCCTCCTTAAGTCCTACTACCTCCACTTCCTCACCAGGCTTTAGAGTTCCTCTTTCTACCCTTCCCGTCACCACAGTTCCACGACCAGAAATGCTAAAGACGTCCTCTATAGGCATCAAGAATGGTTTATCTGACTCCCTCACAGGTGTTGGTATGTGTTCATCCAAAGCGTTCACAAGCTCCACTATGGCATTGCACCACTTGTCTGGCTTCCCTGCTTCCAACTCCTGCAAAGCTCCCAAAGCAGATCCCCTTATCACTGGCACCTCATCCCCAGGAAATTCGTATTTGTTCAAAAGCTCCCTCACTTCAAGCTCAACCAAGTCCAAAAGCTCTGGGTCATCCACCATATCGCACTTGTTCATAAAGACCACAATGTATGGAACGTTAACCTGTCTTGCAAGCAATACGTGTTCTCTTGTTTGAGGCATAGGTCCGTCAGCGGCGGATACCACAAGGATAGCACCGTCCATCTGAGCAGCGCCTGTAATCATGTTCTTTATGTAGTCTGCGTGTCCAGGGCAATCTATGTGGGCGTAGTGTCTTTTGGCACTTTCATACTCCACGTGGGTTATGTTGATGGTTATACCTCTTTCTTTCTCTTCTGGAGCTTTGTCGATTTCTTCGTATTTCATGCATTTGGCTTTACCGCCTGGCAGTACGCCTGCGGCAAGGACGCAAGTTATGGCAGAGGTTAGGGTAGATTTACCGTGGTCTACGTGCCCTATTGTTCCTACGTTTACGTGCTCCTTCTCTCTTACAAACTTCTCCTTCGCCATGTTTTACCTCCTGTTAAGATTTTGCTGCGGCGGACCTTTCTCCAATTATCTGCTCCGCCACATGCTGTGGTACTTCTTCGTAATGAGAAAATTTCATTATAAAGGTTCCTCTTCCCTGTGTCAAGCTCCTCAGTGTGGTGGCATAGCCGAACATCTCTGCAAGTGGTACATATGCCTTCACTACTGTAATAACTCCCTTGTTTTCCATTCCCATAATCTTACCTCTACGAGAGTTGAGGTCTCCGATAACATCTCCTACGTATTCGTCGGGTGTTTCCACCTCCACTTCCATTATAGGCTCTAAGAGCACAGGATCAGCTTTTTTCATAGCTTCTTTAAAGGCTATAGAACCTGCTATTTGGAAAGCTATGTCTGAGGAGTCCACTTCGTGGTAAGAACCGTCAAAAAGTCTCACCTTCACATCCACCACAGGATATCCAGCTAACACTCCGTTTTGCATTGCCTCTTTCACACCCTTTTCCACGGAGGGAATAAATTCTTTTGGAATGACTCCTCCCACTATGGCGTTTTCAAAAACAAAACCTTGACCTCTCTCTAAGGGTTCTATTTCAATAATTACGTGTCCATATTGACCTCTTCCACCAGTTTGCCTTATGAACTTGCCTTCCGCTACCGCTTTCTTTCTGATAGTTTCCTTGTAGGCAACTTGAGGTCTGCCTACGTTAACCTCCACTCCATACTCCCTTTTCATTCTGTCCACTATAATCTCCAAGTGTAACTCTCCCATACCGTGTATGAGTACTTGACCTGTCTCTTGATCCACGGTAGCCCTGAAGGTTGGGTCTTCCTTCATAAACTTGTTGAGAACGTGAGAAAGCTTTTCTTGATCCTTCTTGGTTTTCGGTTCTATTGCCATAGATATAACCGGTTCTGGGAACTCAAGCTTTTCTAAAACTATGGGTGCCTTCTCATCACAGATAGTATCTCCAGTGGTGGCATCCAAACCTACAGCAGCAACGATCTCTCCCGCTGCAGCTTCTTGTACGTCCTCCCGAGAGTTAGCGTGCATTAGAAGTAGCCTTCCTATTCTTTCCTTCTTGTCCTTAGTGGCGTTGTATACGTAAGAACCTGCAAACACCTTTCCAGAGAAGACCCTAAAGTAGGTAAGCTGACCTGCATAGGGGTCACTCATCACCTTAAAGACATACCCACAGAATGGTTCATCATCCAAGGGCTTTCTTTCCTCCTCTTCACCAGTCTTTGGATTTGTTCCCTTAACTGGAGGAACATCCAGAGGTGAAGGCAGATAATCTATAACCGCATCAAGCAGCGGCTGAATTCCTTTGTTCTTGAAGGCTGAACCACAGAGCACAGGCACAAGCTTTCTCTCTATGGTTGCTTTCCTTAAAACCCTCTTTAGGTCAGAAACAGGGATCTCCTCTCCCTCCAGATACCTCATCATAAGTTCATCATCGTGTTCTACTATAGTTTCCACCATCTTAGCCCTCCACTCCTCCGCCTTTTCTCTGTACTCTTCAGGAATGTCTACGATCTCATACTTAGCACCGAGTGTTTCCTCCAGCCAGATAATACCCTTCATTTCCATGAGATCTATTACACCCTTAAACTGATCTTCCGCTCCAATGGGAATTTGGATCGCCACGGGTCTTATGCTGAGCTTGTTTTCTATCTCCTTAAGTACCCTATAAAAGTCCGCTCCAAGTCTGTCCAATTTATTGATAAAAGCGATCCTCGGCACTCCAAACCTGTCTGCCCACCTCCAGTTGGCTTCCGATTGAGGTTGAACACCTTCCACTGCAGAGAAGATGAAGATGATACCGTCCAAGACCTTCATAGAGCGTACCACTTCCACCGAAAAGTCCACGTGTCCAGGCGTGTCTATGATGTTTATCTGATGGTCCTTCCAGTAGCATGCTGTGGTAGCAGCGGTGATGGTTATACCCCTTTCTTTTTCTTGGGGCATCCAGTCCATAACTGCGGCACCTTCGTGAACTTCTCCTATCTTGTAAGTTTTACCTGTGTAGTAGAGAATTCTTTCGGTAGTAGTAGTTTTACCCGCGTCAATGTGAGCTACTATACCTATGTTTCTTAGCTTTTCTATGGGCACTATCCTTGGCATGTTATCCTCCTTACCATCTAAAGTGAGCAAAGACTTTATTAGCCTCTGCCATTCTATGGGTTTCTTCCTTCTTCTTTATAGCACCACCTTTACCTTCCAAAGCATCCAGCAGCTCCGCCTTCAATCTCTCTATCATCGTGTAGCTGCCCCTGTGCCTTGGTCTTTCCCTTGCCGCTTCCACGAGCCACTTTATGGCTAAACTGATCTGCCTCCTTGGTGGCACCTCTATGGGTACCTGATAGGTAGCACCACCTACCCTTCTCGGTCTAACTTCATACTCAGGCTTTAGGTTCTCGACCACCTTATGAAGAAGTTCCACAGGGGACATTTTTGCTTCCTTTGCCGCCTCCTCTAAAGCGGTATATACGATCCACTCCGCTACACTTTTTTTACCATCCTTCATGACCTTGTTTATGAGCTTATGCACTAATACGTCTCCATATTTAGGATCTGGTGGAATTTCCCTTGGTTTTACTGGACCTTTTCTAGGCATTACTTCTTACCTCCCGCTTGAGCTTGTTGTTTTGGTCTCTTGGTACCATATTTGGACCTTGACTGTCTTCTGTTGGCAACACCTGCTGTATCCAAGGCTCCTCTTATTATCTTGTACCTAACACCCGGAAGGTCCTTAACCCTACCGCCTCTTACCAACACTATGGAGTGCTCCTGAAGGTTGTGCCCTTCTCCTGGAATGTAGGCGGTAACCTCTATGCCGTTGGAGAGTCTAACCCTTGCAACTTTTCTGAGAGCAGAGTTTGGCTTCTTAGGAGTCACTGTATATACCCTAACGCATATACCCCTCTTTTGAGGGTTGCCCTGTAGGGCGGGCGCCTTGCTCTTTTTCTTCTTCTTTTCCCTTCCGTACTTTACAAGCTGATTAAAGGTCGGCATCGCAACCTCCTTAAGCAAGCTATTAATTATACCACATCTTTTTTAACTTTCACCTCTTCCACTTCAACCATGCTGTATTCTCCGTGCCCAGTTCCTGCAGGAATTAGGTTGCCTATGATCACGTTTTCCTTTATACCTCTCAGTTCGTCCACCCTTCCTTCGCAAGCTGCGTCTGTAAGCACCTTTGTGGTTTCTTGGAACGAAGCTGCAGAGATCCAACTGCTGGAGCTCAACGCAGCCTTTGAAATACCCACAAGCACAGGCTCTACTTTGGGTATCTTTCCTCCTTCTTCTTGTATTCTCTTTATCTCTTCTTTCAACTCTTCAATATCCACCTCTTCATTTATAAGGAACCTGCTGTCGCCTGGATCTACTACCCTTCTCTTCCTGAGCATTTGCCTTATGATGATCTCAAAGTGTTTGTCGTTTATATCCACGCCCTGCAATCTATAAACCATCTGCACTTCTTTTAGAAGGAACTTCTGCAGTTCTGCCACTCCTTTTATCCTTAGTATTTCGTGGGGATCCGGAATTCCATCCGTTAGGGGATCTCCCGCATTGACCTTATCTCCGTCTCTAACTTGAAGGTGTTTGCCTTTTGGTACAAAGTATTCCCTCTGCAAGCCTGTTTCCTTGTTATAGACCACTACCTTATAGCCCCTTCCTTTTATCCTCACTTGCCCATCTATTTCCGCCTCTATTCTATCGGTGATCTTGGTTCCCTTTTGTATATACTGCCCGTGTTTTACCAAGATGTATTCATCCTTTCTGATGTTGTATTTCCTTGTTTCTCCAGTCCTTGGATTGAAGAGGATTACATCGTCTGCATCCTCGTATATTCTAACAATACCATCTATTTCAGACAGGATGGCTGGATTCTTGGGACGCCTTGCTTCAAAGAGCTCTTCCACACGAGGCAGACCTCCCACAATGTCCCTCACCTTTGCCATCTCTTTGGGAATCCTCGCCAGTACATCTCCGGGTTGGACATAGAGATCCTTTACCACATAGAACCTGTGTTGGATTTCCATTCCCTCCGATTCACTACATGTAGGACACAGATGCCACTCTGTGCTTATATTTTCGGAGGGTATGCTTATTATGGAGTTAACCGGCAGGTCGTAGACCACTTCCCTTCCATCCTCTGTCAGAACTACTATCCTTGGAGTGTGTAGCATAGCATCCTTAGGTCTGGTAAAGGCTACAACAGTGGAGGTCTTTCCTGTCAATGGGTCTCTCTCTTCTTTGACTGTAATGTCCAAGGCTATGTCCTTTAGTTCTACTTTACCAGCTACCTCTGAGATTATGTATGTGTTGAATGGATCCCACTCTGCCAGAAGGGTATTTTCCTTTACAAAATCTCCTTCATTTACTTTTATCTCCGCCGCATACGGTACCGCATGTCTTTCTATCATCCTTCCCTCTTTATCCACAATTCCTATGGCACCATCCTTTGATATGTTTATCCTCTTGCCTTCTCTATTTGTGATTAGCTTAATGTTATAGAACTTAACGTAGCCTTCCGTTTCGTTGAGGAGTTCTCCTTTTGCCCTTTCTGCGATGGCAGCACCACCTATGTGGAAGGTTCTCATTGTTAGCTGAGTTCCTGGCTCACCGATGGATTGAGCTGCAATTATACCAACCGCTTCGCCTACATCTACTAGCTTGCGTTGTGAAAGGTCCCAACCGTAGCACATTGCACATACGCCGAACTCGGCTTCGCAGGTGAGTGGGGACCTAACCACAACCTTTTCTATACCTCTATGCACTATTTTGTCTGCCAATTCTGGGTCTATTATGGTGTTTCTTCGGGCTATAACCTCTCCTGTGTATGGGTCTATCACATCCTCTGCCAAGGTCCTGCCTATGATCCTATCCTTTAGGGATACTTTTTCTTCTCCTCCTTCCACTATGGGGGTCATTTCTATACCCTTTGTGGTTCCACAGTCCTTTTGGGTTATAAGGATATCTTGGGCTACGTCCACTAACCTTCTGGTTAGATATCCAGCAAAGGCGGTTTTCAAAGCAGTGTCCGCAAGACCTTTCCTTGCACCATAGGTGGATATAAAGTACTCAAGAACCGATAGACCTTCTCTAAAGTTGGATGTAATCGGTGTTTCTATGAACTCACCGGTGTGCTTTGCCATCAAGCCTCTCATCGCAGCCAGCTGTCTGATCTGGTCTCTGTTACCTCTCGCGCCGGAGTTTGCCATCATGTATATGGGGTTAAAGGTGCCAGGATAGACCTTGTCTCTCTCCTGTCTTGGAGACTTCTCTATTTCCTCAAACATAGCCCGAGAAACTCTGTCTGTTATATCGGACCAAACATCAATGATTCTGTTGTATCTTTCTTTGGCAGTTATTAGACCTTTCCTATGTTGCTCTGTGATTTCGTCGGTCTTTTTAAAACCTTCTTTTAGGATTTCTCCCTTAATTTGAGGAACCTTTAGGTCCTCTATACCAATGGATACAGCAGCCTTTGTTGCCATCTTAAAGCCAAGATCTTTTAGGTCATCCAAGAATTGGGCAGTTCTCTCTACACCGTATTTTTCGTAAATCTTAGAAATCAACTTTGATATACCCTTCTTATCAATCACTTCATTGACAAAGGGAAAGTCCTCGGGCAGTATGCTGTTCAAGAGGACTCTACCAGGGGTAGTTTCTATCACTTTGCCTTTTTCTACTAGCTTTATGGATGCATGAATATCAACCACACCATTCTCTAAAGCCAAAAGCACCTGTTTTCTGTTAAAGAAGAGCTTTCCTTCACCTTTAGCACCTTTAACCTCTTGAGTGATGTAGTACACACCTAAGACTATATCCTGAGAGGGTAAAGTTATGGGCTTTCCGTGGGCTGGAGAGAGGATATTTTGGGTGGAGAGCATAAGGATGTATGCTTCTAACTGGGCATGTATGCCAAGGGGGACGTGCACCGCCATTTGGTCTCCGTCAAAGTCTGCGTTAAATGGCGGGCAAACTAGAGGATGCAGTTGGATCGCTTTCCCATCTACCAAGACGGGTTCAAAAGCCTGTATGGACATTCTGTGGAGAGTAGGTGCCCTGTTCAAAAGCACTGGGTGTTGCTTTACCACTTCTTCCAAGCATTCCCAAGCTTCGGGGGTCTGATTTTCTACCAGTTTTTTGGCACTTTTTATTGAGGTAGCATAACCCTTTTCCTCCAGACGCCTATAAACAAAGGGCTTAAAGAGTTCCAAGGCCATGATCCGTGGTAGTCCGCACTGATGCATCTTAAGCTCCGGACCTACCACGATCACACTTCTTCCTGAGTAGTCCACCCTTTTTCCTAAGAGGTTCTGTCTGAACCTACCTTGCTTACCCTTCAGGTAATCTGCCAAAGACTTTAAGGCTCTTCCGTTTTGGGTAATCGTTCTGCCGCTTTTTCCGTTGTCAATGAGGGCGTTTACCACTTCTTGGAGCATTCTCTTTTCGTTCCTTATTATGATCTCCGGTGCGTCAAGCTCTATGAGTCTCTTTAGCCTGTTGTTTCTGTTTATGATCCTTCTGTACAGGTCGTTGAGATCCGAGGAAGCAAATCTTCCACCATCCAAGGCTACCAAAGGTCTAAGCTCTGGGGGTATGACGGGCAGGACCTCCAAAACCATCCATTCAGGCTTGTTTCCGCTTTTTATAAAGCCCTCTACGAGTTTCAGAACCTTTAGTTGTTTCTTTATCTTGCTTTCTGAGAACTCTCTCACCACCAAGCTTCTTATGTCTTCCTTAATCTTTTCAAAGACGGGTATGTCTTTTTTCTTTTCCCTTTGCACTTCGTAAAACCTTTGAATTGCCTCCCTTCCAGTAAGGCAACCTTCACAGTCTTGCGAAGAGACCTCTCCAGTTTGCGGGTTCAAGTAAAGCTCTTCATTAAAAATACCAAGAAGGGCTTGCTCTAGGGTCATACCCTCTGGTAGGGAGAGGTTTAAACCATAGAGTCGGAAGTTGTCCGCCACCGTCTTGACCATTTTGTGATAGAGCTTTTTATACTTGACCTCCAATTCTTTGCCCATGTCCTCAAAGGAGAGGCTGTAGGGCTTGATCTCCTCTCTTAGTTTTTTGGCGTAAGCCTCCAGGTCCAAGGCGGAGAGGACCCTTTTGATCATTTCCGCACCCATACCACCTTCGTACTTGTGTTCCAAGTTACCCGCATACTGGGAGAGGTAGGTGTCTTCATCCACCACATGAAGGCGGACAAAGACCGTATTGCCCATATCGTCCTTTATGGGAATGGTGTCCTCTGCCTGCTCAAAGGCTTCCCTTTCCTCTTCGCTTGGATATTCTATAACCAAGTAGGATTCAAAGTAGGTAACCCGTTCCACATCTCGGGTCGAAAGACCCAAAAGGGTTCCAATCTTGGAGGGAGTGCTCTTTAGGAACCATATGTGGACAACAGGAGCTGCAAGTTCAATATGCCCGAACCTCTGCCTACGTACGTAGGATTTGGTAACCTCCACTCCACATCTATCACAGATGGTACCCTCATATCTTTTTCCTCTGTATTTACCACATAGACATTCATAGTCTTTTATGGGTCCAAAGATCTTGGCGCAGAAAAGCCCGTCCTTCTCGGGCTTATGAGTTCTGTAGTTTATAGTTTCGGGTTTTTTGACCTCCCCATAGCTCCAGCTTCTGATCTCCTCTGGGGAGGCAAGCATAAGCTTTATTCTTTCAAAAGGTAAAAGACCCTTTCTCATTGCTCTTCCTCCGGCTTTTCTACTTTATCGCAGGGCATTTCTGCCCCGTTTTCACACTTAACGTCAAGACCTAACGCTTTTAGTTCTCTTACAAGCACCCTGAAGGATTCTGGTATTCCGGGAGAATACATGTACTTACCTTTCACTATGGATTCGTAGACCTTTGTTCTTCCTTCAATGTCGTCGGACTTGACAGTTAGCATTTCCTGGAGGGTGTATGCAGCACCGTGGGCTTCCAGAGCCCAAACTTCCATTTCTCCAAGTCTTTGACCACCAAACTGTGCCCTTCCTCCGAGAGGCTGTTGGGTAACCAAGGAATAAGGTCCTGTGCTCCTTGCGTGGATCTTATCGTCCACCATGTGGATGAGTTTTAGCATGTGCATGTATCCAACGGTTACCCTCATGTCAAAGGGCTCTCCCGTCCTGCCATCGTAAAGAACCGTCTTTCCATCTTCTGGCAAACCAGCCATCCTTAAGAGCTGTTTTATGTGCTCCTCCGACGCTCCTTCAAAGACAGGCGTTGCCATAGGAATACCCATTTTTGCATATTCCTTTATCACCTCTTTGAACTCTTCTTCAGAGAGTGAGTTCAGGAATTCTTCTATAGCCTTTTGGTTTTGTCCGTCGGGTGTGTCTCCTACACTGTATATCTCTTTTAGGAAGTTTATTATCTCTTGTCTATCTGCCATGTTTTTGAGGAGCTCTCCCAATTTTTTGCCAAGTTCTTTACATGCCCAACCAAGGTGGGTTTCTAGTATTTGACCTACGTTCATACGAGATGGAACACCCAAGGGATTCAGAACTATATCCACGGGAGTACCATCCTCTAGGAAGGGCATATCCTCCACTGGCAGAACTACCGAGATCACACCCTTGTTTCCGTGTCTTCCTGCCATTTTATCGCCCACTTTGATCTTTCTCTTTTGGGCTATATACACCTTAACTAAGGTGATAACTCCCTGAGGCAGCTCGCTCTTTTTGCCTATGGCTTCGAGCTTTTCCTCGTAGATCTTGGTGAGCATATCCACCTGTGCCTTTGTCCTATCTCTAACTTCCCTTATCTTCTCGCACAGTTCTGGATCATCAAACAAGTTTTCAGGTTTAGTGATTATGTAGTTAAGGAGAGCATTAAATGTTTGCTCGTCAATGACAGTGCCTGCGGTATAGGTCTTTTTCTTTATGACGATCTCCTTGTCTAAGGTCCTTCCAAGCACCAAACTTTTAATAAAGGCGTTCCTACCTTCCACAATCAACCTTTTCTTTCTCTCCAGATCCGCTAAAAGCTCTTCCCTTTCCTGCCTTTCCACATGCTCCGCCAGATAATTTCTCTTCTCTCCCAACCTTCTGGCAAAGACCTTAACATCCACCACAACACCTTCAACACCGGGCGGACATCTCAAGGATGTATCTTTTACATCCCTAGATTTTTCTCCAAAGATGGCTTGCAACAGCTTTTCCTCTGGAGTAAGTTGGCTTTCGCCTTTAGGAGTTACCTTTCCAACCAGTATATCTCCGGGCTTAACGTAGGTACCGATCTTTACTATGCCAAACTCATCCAAGTGGGCAAGAGCCCTCTCTGGCACTCCAGGTATGGAACGAGTTATCTCTTCATAACCAAGCTTGGTTTCCCTTGCCTCCACTTCCAGTTCTTCGATGTGAATGGACGTATACACATCATCCTTTACCAAACGTTCAGAGATAACAATGGCGTCTTCAAAGTTGTAACCTCTCCACGGCATAAAGGCAACAAGCACGTCCTTTCCAAGGGCTAGTTCTCCTCTGTAGGTAGATTGACCATCCGCCAAAATATCTCCCTTCTTTACCTTTTGTCCCTTTACCACCAAAGGTCTTTGATTTATACAGGTATTTTGATTGGTCCTCTTAAACTTTTCAAGCTCGTATATGTCTATACCTATGTCTGTGGGATCTTTGAAGTCAATTTCCTCAGGATTTACCCTTACAACGATCCTTTTGCTATCCACCTCTTCTACCACACCACCTCTCTTTGCAATCACTACCGCGCCGCTGTCCCGGGCTACGATTCTTTCCATACCGGTGCCCACCAATGGTGCCTGGGTGAATATCAAGGGCACTGCTTGTCTTTGCATGTTGGAGCCCATCAGGGCACGGTTTGCGTCGTCATGCTCAAGGAAAGGAATCAAAGAGGCAGACACAGAAACCACCTGCCTTGGAGAGACGTCCATGTAATGGACTTGCTCCGGACGTACTATTTGAATGTCGTTTTTATACCTCGCATAAACTCTGTCCGCCAGCAAAGTGCCATCTTCTGCGCACGGAGTGTATTGGGCTATTACAAAGTTCTCCTCTTCGTAAGCAGCCAAGTATTCAACTTTATCTGTTACCTTTCCATTCTCTACCTTTCTGTATGGGGTGATGATAAAGCCATATTCGTTGAGCTGGGCATACACGGTCAAAGAGGTTACCAAACCTATGTTTTGGCCTTCGGGTGTTTCAATAGGACAGATCCTTCCGTAGTGGGAAGGATGGACGTCCCTTATTTCAAACTTGGCGCTCTCTCGGGTAAGACCACCGGGACCTAATGCAGAGAGCCTTCTTTTGTGGGTGGTAGCGGAGAGTGGGTTTGTGTTATCTAAGTATTGGGATAGAGTTCCACCCTTCAAAAAGTCGTAGATGGCAGCGGTCAAATACCTTGGTTGTAAAAGGTCTTGGGGTTTAAGGTTGGGGTCCTCTGGGCTGACCACCGTACAACGATCCCTGAAGTACTTTTCAATACGGGCAATTCCTATTCTGCATTGGTTTTCTAAAAGCTCTCCCACCGCCCGCACCCTTCTGTTGCCAAGGTAAGCAATATCATCCTTTTTCTGCCTTCCATGTTTAAGGTCTATGAGATATTTGACTACGTTGATAAGGTCTAGAGCATTCAGGAACCTTGCCTCTCCCTCCGTGTAATCTTTTACCTTAACTTCCGTCTTCTCTTTAAAGAGTTCTTTAAGGAGTTCCTCGGTAGCGGGAACTTCCCTTCCATCTTCCAAAACTACTGCCAAAGGTGGAAGGGAGCTTAACCTTTCCAAATCTGCAGGCTTCAGAGCTTTGGGGACCTTATGAACCTTTGCGTTGAGCTTTACTCTACCAACCTTAGATAGGTCATAGCGGGTGATATCTTTGAAGTAGAGCTCAAAGTGGGTCCTTGCCCTACTTACGAGGTGCTCCAGTTCCATGATCATGGGCTCTACTGCCCGCAGTTTCTTGTATATATCTATCAGCGCTATGTCTGAAAGCCTGAACTTGGAAGGCAGTCTTATCTGGCTCATTCCCTGATCTCTCGGCATACACTCTGCTATGAGCGTTTCCACAATGTATTTCTCATAGGGGCTCTTTATTACACTTTCCCGAGGCACTGCACATACATGGTCTATCTGAATTCTATCGTCTTTTAGTAACCTTTCTAAGATTTCCACGCTTTCTATGTATCTTTCCTCTATGAACTCTTCCTCTACACCTTTACCTTCCAAAATACCTCTGTATCTGAGTATGGCAAAGATGTAATGACCCTCTAAATCTTCGGGTTTATACTCTTCACCGGTTGTTTCTTCAAAGAGGCTTTCCCCTCTAACAAAGAATCCTTTTGTCTCTGGGTAGAAGGCTTTTAGAATTTGATAGGCAGTTTCCAAACCAAAGGCTCTGAAAACGTATGAACCAGCGCTTAGTTTTTTCTTATCTATCCTAACGGTTAGTATGTCGGAGGTACTGGAAAGCTCAAACTCTATCCGAGAGCCTTTGTCTGGGATTATGCTTGCCCTATAGAGCATACGAACTATGGTTGTTTCCTTTTGCCTTTCCTCCTTTTCTTCAAAGAAAACACCTGGAGAACGTATAAGCTGATTTACTACAACCCTTTCGGTACCGTTTATAATAAAAGAGCCCTTTTCAGTCATAAGGGGTATTTCGCCGAAGTATACCTTTTTGGGCTCGCTTACTCTTTCCCCCTTCTTTGTCTTTGTTCTGAGCCTTACCAAAACCCTAAGAGGAGCAGAATAGGTAAAGCCCTTTAGCTTACAGTCTTCCTCAGTGAATTTTTCCTTATACACCAGCTTTGAACCACATTTGGGACAGTCTACATCATATCCTCCCAAAAAGTTTGAGTCTGAGTACGCTTTGTAACCGCATTTATTGCATTCCCACTCCCCAATCTCGTATCCTAAATACTCAATGATGATCTTCTCATCGGGATCTTTCATAGGGAAGGATGTTCTAAAGACATACTCTAATCCCTTTGGCTCCCTTTTGTGAGGAGGCTTTTTAAACTGGATAAAGGACTCAAAGGACTCCCTTGGTACAGTAAGAAGATGAGGAGGATTGATGAGTTCTTCCCTTTTGCCAAAAAACTTCCTTGGAAGGGCTAAGTTCTTTCTCATGCCTTTACCCCTTGGGTGTTTTTAAAACAAAATACCCCCTTTACAAAAGGGGGTACGAGCTCACAAAAAAGTTTTGAAATTGAAATTCTCACTTTATTTCTACTTCTGCTCCTGCCTCTTGAAGCTTCTTGGCTATGCTTTCTGCCTCCTCCTTTGATACACCTTCTTTTACAGGCTTTGGTGCAGATTCCACTAGGTCCTTTGCCTCCTTGAGACCAAGTCCTGTGATCTCCCTAACTACTTTGATCACGTTTATCTTGTTAGCACCTACGCTCTTTAGAATCACAGTGAACTCTGTCTTTTCTTCAGCTGCAGGTGCGGCACCTGCTGGAGCTCCAGCTACCGCTGCAGGTGCTGCTGCCACCACAGCGGCGGCGGATACTCCAAACTTCTCTTCTAGCTTCTTTACGAGCTCGGCAACTTCCAAAAGGGTCATGTTGCCTATAGCTTCTACTATTTCGTCGATGGTAAGTGCTGGCATCTTTATACCTCCTTATTAAGATTTTTTCTTTTCTTCTATTGCCTTCAGGGTAAGTACAAGCTTTTGAGGCATAGCCTTGAGGGCTAAGATAAAGTTCATCAAAGGAGCTTGCAAGGTACCCATAAGCTTGGAAAGCAATACTTCCCTTGGGGGCAGCTCTGCGAGGGCTTGTACTTCTTGTGGCTTTAAAAACCTACCCCCCATAAAACCACCCTTTATTTTGGCAAGGGGGTTTTCTTTGTTTAGCTCCTTTGAAACTTCAAAGATCTTTTTGGCAATAACCACAGGATCCCTGTAAGCAAAGACTAAGGCAGTTGGTCCCACAAGCACATCTCTATGATCTGCCACAGCGGTGTCCATAAAAGCCCTGTAAAAGAGGGTGTTTTTACCCACCACAAGCTCACCGTCCATAGCTTTGAGCTCAGCCCTGAGCTTTGTGAGAGGGTACGCATCTATACCCGAGTAATTGAAGAAGATCACCAACTGCGCCCTCTGTAATCTATCCTTGTAGCTGTTGATCAACTCAGCTTTCACCTGCCAACTTTTCCTCATGCGGCTACCTCCTGAAGCTTTCTGAGGGTGAGGGCGGTATCCACCTTAACACCCGGAGACATGGTAGCGGACAAGGTGATACTCTTCACATACTGACCTTTTGCACCCGGTGGTTTTGCCTTCACCACTGCGTCTATAGCGGCGTATGCGTTCTCAATGAGCTTTTGCTCATCAAAGGAAATCTTTCCTATGGGCATGTGTACATTACCAGTTTTGTCTACCTTGAACTCCACCCTACCCTTCTTTGCCTCTTCTATTGCCTGCTTTACGTTGGTGGTAACGGTACCTGTTTTGGGGTTTGGCATTAAACCCCTTGGACCCAAGAGTTTTCCAAGTTTTGCCACCTTCGGCATAATTTCAGGAACCGCTATAACCACATCATAGTCTACCCACTCCTCTTTGAGGATTTTGTTTATAAGATCCTCACCACCCACATAATCTGCGCCCGCTTCCTTTGCAATCTTTTGGGCTTCACCTTCAGCAAGGACCAAAACCTTAATTTCTTTACCCAAACCGTGGGGTAAGACTACAGAACCTCTGACCATCTGGTCCGCATACTTGGGGTCCACACCAAGCTTCATGGCAAGCTCCACCGTTTGGTCAAACTTTGGACCACACTCTGCGTGGAGCTTTTTTAAAATCTGAACAGCCTCCTCTACTGAGTAAAGTTTGTTTCTGTCATAGAGTTCAAGGCACTTTAAATATCTTTTTCCTCTCCTCATAGCTCACTCCTTCCAACCTTCTATTTCTATACCCATACTTTTGGCAGTGCCCGCAATTGTTCTCATGGCGGCGTTTAGGTCTGTGGTGTTCATATCCTTTAGCTTCATTTTAGCGATCTCTCTTAGCTGTTCCACCGTGATCTTACCCACTTTTTGCCTTTTGGGGTCTCCTGAACCTTTCTGAACCTTTGCCGCCTTTTTGAGCAGATAAGAAGCAGGGGGTGTTTTCATAACGAACGTGAAGCTTCTGTCTTGGTATATGGTGATCACGACGGGCACCACAGTACCAGGCTCAAATTCCTTGCTTGCTGCGTTGAACTGCTTGACAAACTCCATTATGTTCACACCATGCTGACCGAGGGCTGGACCAACGGGAGGTGCAGGCGTAGCTTGCTGAGCGGGCAACATCAGTTCTACGACTGCAGTTACCTTCTTAGCCATTACCTACCTCCAAAGAGAATATAGCATTATATCACAACTTTTCCACCTGAGAAAAATCCAACTCAACAGGTGTTAGCCTACCAAATATGCTGATCAAAACTGTTAGTTTTTCCCTTTCTGAATGAACCTCTTCCACGGTACCGGTAAAGTTCATAAAGGGTCCCTCTATGACCCTAACTTGGTCGCCCTTTTCAAAGAGAATTCTCGTAGGTCTTACGCCCTTCTTCACAAAGGCTATGATCTTTTCCACCTCCTTTTCATCCAAAGAGGCAACCCTTCCGCCCACCAAAACAGGCCTATAGACGTGTGGTGTCTTTTCTATTGCCCTCAAGAGTGCATCATCCATATCTGCCTTTATAAGCAGATAACCTGGGAACATTTTGGATTCCAAAATAATCTTTGCCTCCGTTTTATTCTCTTTGCACACTATTTTTTGTCCGGGCTTCGATATGGGAGGTGCCTCTACGCACAAGTCTCCCTCTACGCTTTCCAAAACCCTAACCTCTCCATTTTCTATCCTAAAGGTGGTAACACCTTTTTTCCCGAGTACGCTTATGTCTCTATTATTACTACGCAGGGAGAGCCTGTATTTTTCCTTTCCCATAGTTTTTATGACCACTTTTTCCTCTGCGGGAACTATGACCTCCTCCACCTTGTGAGAGAGCCCTTCCAAAGCTAAAACCTTCAGAAGATTCTCCTTGGCGGTAGCCTCCTTTCCCGCTTCCACTTGCAGAGCATACCATTTGTATTCACTCATTAGCCACCCCTCAAAGAGAGTAGAAAGTTAATAATTCTAACAAAGATAATGTCTAAGATCCAAAGGTAGGTACCAACTACAAGAGCAAATATTATAACACTAACTGTTGCCTTTACTGCTAAATCCTTGCTAGGCCACGATACTCTATCAAGCTCTTGCTTTACGGATTTCAGGAAGCTCTTTATCTTCTCCATTTTTCTCCATACGGGGCACGGAGGACTCGAACCCCCAACCGCGGGATTTGGAGTCCCGCGCTCTGCCAATTGAGCTAGTGCCCCTATTTAACCTCCCTGTGTAATGTATGCTTCTTGCACCACTTGCAATACTTCCTAAGCTCTAACCTTTGCGGTTTCTTCTGCTTATTCTTTGTGGTGGAGTAGTTTCTTCTCTTACACTCAGTACATGCTAAAACTACAACTTCTCTTGCTGCTGCCATTTTTCACACCTCAATCAAGTATTTTTGTAACGACACCTGCACCAACAGTCTTACCACCTTCCCTTATGGCAAACCTCAAACCTTCCTCCATAGCTACTGGCTTTATCAACTCCACCTCAAGCTCCACATTGTCCCCAGGCATAACCATCTCCTGCCCCTCCGGCAACTTCACTATCACACCCGTCACGTCCGCTGTCCTAAAGTAAAACTGTGGCCTGTAATTGACAAAAAACGGACTGTGCCTTCCACCTTCCTCCTTGGTGAGAATATACACCTGTGCCCTAAACTTCCTGTGAGGCTTCACTGTCCCAGGTTTTGCCAATACCTGACCCCTCTCCACATCATCCTTACCCACTCCCCTCAATAGCACTCCTATGTTGTCCCCAGGAAGTGCCTCATCAAGTACCTTCCTGAACATCTCTATAGAAGTTGCCACTGTCTTCAGTGGCTCCTCCTTAAGTCCTACTACCTCCACTTCCTCACCAGGCTTTAGAGTTCCTCTTTCTACCCTTCCCGTCACCACAGTTCCACGACCAGAAATGCTAAAGACGTCCTCTATAGGCATCAAGAATGGTTTATCTGACTCCCTCACAGGTGTTGGTATGTGTTCATCCAAAGCGTTCACAAGCTCCACTATGGCATTGCACCACTTGTCTGGCTTCCCTGCTTCCAACTCCTGCAAAGCTCCCAAAGCAGATCCCCTTATCACTGGCACCTCATCCCCAGGAAATTCGTATTTGTTCAAAAGCTCCCTCACTTCAAGCTCAACCAAGTCCAAAAGCTCTGGGTCATCCACCATATCGCACTTGTTCATAAAGACCACAATGTATGGAACGTTAACCTGTCTTGCAAGCAATACGTGTTCTCTTGTTTGAGGCATAGGTCCGTCAGCGGCGGATACCACAAGGATAGCACCGTCCATCTGAGCAGCGCCTGTAATCATGTTCTTTATGTAGTCTGCGTGTCCAGGGCAATCTATGTGGGCGTAGTGTCTTTTGGCACTTTCATACTCCACGTGGGTTATGTTGATGGTTATACCTCTTTCTTTCTCTTCTGGAGCTTTGTCGATTTCTTCGTATTTCATGCATTTGGCTTTACCGCCTGGCAGTACGCCTGCGGCAAGGACGCAAGTTATGGCAGAGGTTAGGGTAGATTTACCGTGGTCTACGTGCCCTATTGTTCCTACGTTTACGTGCTCCTTCTCTCTTACAAACTTCTCCTTCGCCATGTTTTACCTCCTAAGTTTAAGCCCAGGACCGGACTTGAACCGGCGACCTCACCCTTACCAAGGGTGTGCTCTGCCCGCTGAGCTACCTGGGCTCTTTAATTAAAAGAGCGGGCGACGGGACTCGAACCCGCGACCTGCTGCTTGGAAGGCAGCTGCTCTACCACTGAGCTACGCCCGCTACAGTGGAGGGGGCAGGATTCGAACCTGCGCAGGGCGGAGCCCGGGGGATTTACAGTCCCCTGCCTTTGGCCACTCGGCCACCCCTCCTGAGCCTAAAGCTGGCGGTGGGACTTGAACCCACGCCCGCGGGATTACAAATCCCGCGCTCTGCCCACTGAGCTACGCCAGCTCAGTATAAAAATTATATCATAATTCTGCGTTGAGGTATAATATTGCTCTCGGAGGAGGAAAGATGGACATAAAGAAGATACCCGCCGGCAAGAATCCACCAGAGGATATTTACGTAGTCGTAGAGATCCCTCAGGATAGTCCTATAAAGTATGAACTGGACAAGGAAACGGGTGCAGTTTTTGTGGATAGGTTTTTGTTTACAGCCATGCATTATCCCTTCAACTACGGCTTTATTCCTCAGACCTTGGCGGACGATGGGGATCCGGTGGATGTTTTAGTAGTATCAAGGTATCCTGTAGCACCTGGTAGTGTGATAAGGTGCAGACCTATAGGTGGCTTGGAAATGAGAGATGAAGAAGGTGTGGATACAAAGCTTATAGCGGTACCTCACTCAAAGATAGACCCAACCTTTGACGAGATAAAAAGCGTGGATGATTTACCCAAGGCACTGCTGGATCGGATCAGACACTTTTTCGAGCACTACAAGGAGCTGGAACCGGGCAAGTGGGTAAAAGTGGAAGGATTCAAGGGTGTGCAGTTTGCCATAGATGAGATCAAAAAGGGCATAGAGAACTACAAGAAAAAGAGTGAATGAACCCTGAGGAGATCATCCGTAAGGCTAAAAGGGTAATAGAGGAAGAAGCACAAGAACTTTCAAAACTTTTGGAAAGATTAGACCATTCCTTTGTTAGAGCAGTCGAGCTTATCCTGAACTGTGAGGGAAAGGTTATAACCACGGGCGTTGGAAAGTCAGGACACATAGCCCAAAAGGTCGCATCAACCCTTTCCTCCACGGGTACGCCATCCCACTATCTTCATCCTTCAGAAGCCCTTCATGGAGACCTGGGGGTGGTGGAAAGTAAAGATGTAGTTTTAGCCTTTTCCAAAAGCGGAGAGTCCGCGGAGATCTTGGCACTCCTTCCATACATAAAGCTTTTGGGTACCAAGTTAATATCCATTACCAACGACCCAAACTCTACCTTAGCAAAGCACTCGGATGTACATATATTTTTGGGAGTTTCCAAAGAAGCCTGCCCATTGAACTTAGCGCCAACAACCTCTACCACACTATCCCTGGTTTTGGGAGATGCCTTGGCTATGGTGCTTTTGGAGCTCAGAGGTTTTACAGAGAAGGACTTTGCTCTCAGACACCCTGCGGGCGTATTGGGTAGAAAGCTAAAGCTCGTTAAAGAACTCTGCCATACGGGAGAAGAGGTACCCATCGTTAAAGAAACAGATTCAATGAAAGAGGTGATTGTGGAGATCACCAGCAAGGGCTTTGGGGCTGTAGCGGTGGTAAACGAGGAGGGAAGGCTTGTGGGTATAATCACCGACGGGGACCTTAGAAGGTTCATAAACCGAGGTGGAGACCTAAACAACAGCTTGGCTAAGGATGCCATGACCACAAATCCTAAAACCGCCAAAATGGAAGAGTTGGCAGCGGAAGCCCTAAAAAGAATGGAGGATCACAAAATAACCGTCCTCATTGTGGTTGATGAGGAGAAAAGACCCATTGGCATAATACACATGCACGATATACTCCGTGCGGGGGTGATATACTAAGAGTTATGTTTGACCTTCTTGTAAAAGATGCCTTTGTAGTCTCCCTTGGGAAAAAACTGAACGTGGGTGTAAAAGATGGGAAAATTGCCTACCTTGGGGAGGAGGAAAAGCCAGCCAAAGAGGTTCTAAGAGCAGAGGGAAAGCTCCTCTTCCCATCCTTCGCGAACATGCACACCCATCTACCCATGACCCTTTTGAGGGGGCTTGGTGCAGATCTACCACTCATGGATTGGTTACAGAAGGTTATATGGAAGTTAGAAGGGGAATTTGTCTCTCCGGAGTTTGTTAAGGACGGCACCATTATAGCTTTGGCAGAGGGCATAAGAAGCGGAACAACCTTATTTATGGACATGTATTTTTTTGAAGAGGTGGTGGGAGAGGTAGCAAAAGAGGTGGGAGTGAGGGTTGGTCTTGGCTTTGGTATCCTTGACTTTCCTACCAAAGTGGCAAAAACGCCAGAGGAATACATAAAAAGGGCAAAAGAGTTTGTGAAGGCTTTCAAGGGAGAAGAACTTGTCTTTCCTGTTCTTTGCCCTCACGCACCCTACACCTGCGGACCCTCTACACTGAAGAAAGTTTATGAAATCGCAAAGGAAGAGGATGTTTATATTCACACCCACTTGGCGGAAACTCAAGAAGAAGTGGAGAGGATAAAAGAAACTTACGGAAATACGCCTGTTATGCACTTGGAAAGGTTGGGTATTTTGGACCGAAGATGGCTCTGTGCCCATGTGGTATGGACCACAGAAGAGGAAAGGGAAATACTCAAAGAAAGGGAAGTTAAAGTGTTACATTGCCCAGAGAGCAACCTGAAACTCGCCTCGGGTATAGCGCCTGTTTGGGATTATGTTAAAAGAGGCATACATGTGTGCCTTGGTACCGATGGTCCAGCGTCCAACGATAATCTAAACATGCACGAGGAAATGTCCTTGATGGCTAAACTGCAAAAGGGTGCAAGTCTTGATGCAAAGGCTATGAATGCACAGACTGCCTTGATGATTGCCACTGAAAACGGCTTTCGTGCGGTTGGCATAAAAGGAGGAAGGATAGAAGAAGGTTATGATGCAGACTTTATACTGGTTAATGCGGATGCTCCTCATTGGCAACCCCTTTATGAACCTGTCTCCCAGTGGGTGTACAGTGCCAATGCGGAGGATATCGACACGGTAGTATGCAAGGGAAAAATTCTTATGGAAAAGAGAGAGCTAAAGACCATAGATCAAGAAAAGGTAAAATTTTTGGCGCAAAAATGGCGTGAAAAGATTTTGGGTTTCATGACGGGGCGTGGCGCAGGTGGTGGCGCGTCGGCTTCGGGAGCCGAAGGTCAGGGGTTCGAGTCCCCTCGCCCCGA